>JAUUNJ010000369.1 GCA_030844625.1 Roseburia sp.
CTAATAACCCTATAATATTTTGAAGAAACCTTATTTCCACTATGTCTAAATTCGAAATTATCACGATTCTTTAGATATTGAGAAAAACCACTCCAAAAATCGATATATTTAGAGTCACTATCCTCTTCTTTTTTACCGCTTGATACAGCTTCAGATATATTTAGACTTAATTTTAAGGCCTCTGAATTTAAAATATTATCGTCCTCAAAAATTTTCTGGAACTCATTCATAAAATCATCGAAACCTTCTGGTTTGTCTATCTCTCCTTCTGCAAATGATTCAGAAGTCTCCTTCAAGCTATTAAATCTTTCTGTTATATTCTCAGCATCACTTTCACTCAAAAAGAAAAACACTTCTTTATAACTTGTCTGAAGACACAATACTGCCAGCAATCTTTCTCTAGATACTTTTTTATTGGAGTCTTGAATACGAAGAAGTAGGCTGAATGAATTGAGAAGTCTCTTTATATTTCGGGGGTGTTTACCTACTGATTTTAAAATAATTGGGAGTACAGAAGAACTAAAGCTATCAGTATTTTGGTTATCATTATTTTGGTTATCTTTACCAACAATAATCAGATTATCCAATAATTTTTCAATATAATTCTCGATGTCATAATTATGCACTGGTACAGTAAAAGGAACTTGAATTAGTTTTTCAAAAAAATAATCTCCTTTTTCATCATCTATCTCGCCATTATACTTATTTTTTATACCTTTAACAACTACATTATAATCAATCGCTAGAACAAAAACACAGTACTCGCTTTCTAGAAATAATTTTAACACTTCGAGAACCTCTACTGCTTTAGAAGGGTGTAGGCGATCAAGATCATCAATAAAGAAAACAATTCTATCTATCTCTTCTGTCTCAATAACTTTTTTTACTAAATCTCTAAAAGATTGATTCAATTCTCTCAATGAGATAATACCATCATAACTAAATCTTCCATTTGCTTTATTTTTTATTTTTTCCGAGACACCTTCTAAATTTATAAAACCTGACGTTGCATTTTCAAGTATCGTAGCAGTCACTCCAATAGCAATATTTGAAATTAAGCCAAAAGTTTTGCTTAACAACTCTCTATTTTCTGCCTTTTCTGGCAATAAACTAGCTAAAAACGTTACCAACTCTGTTATTAAAGCAATTGTTAAATCATTATCAGAATTAAATTGAGAATACTGCCACGTGTTAAAAAATATACTTTTAATTTTTTCAGAGTCTAATTTTGATTCAACTTGCTTCATAATACTGGTTTTACCAGTTCCCCAATTTCCTTGAATTGAAATTGTCATAGGTGTCTTACATTCACTAATAAAACTTGTTAGTCCACCTACATAGTTTTTTATATTGAATAAATCTTCCTCTGCTGGACTATCAATTAAAGTTCCATAGATAGGATTTGTCATCTAAAATTCTATTCCTTTCACAAACTCAACCATATTATCTGGAAAATCACTGAAACAAAGTTGCACAAACAATTATACTACGCCCTACTTCTAGTTATATATATGCAAAAGCAAAGACTTAAATCTTCTGGTATATATCACTCTGCAACTTCTGTTAGCTAATTAGTTATGTAGCCCACAATATCGATAATACGATTTCCCCTGTTTCTTTCTTTTTTATTCATCCTGCTTTATATTATCTAGCTCGATTAACTCAATGGCTACTTCTTTCTTAAAGTTTTTTGTTATCCACTCAGTTTTCTTCCTATTAACAATAAATTGATAGATAAGTATAATAACAATTAAGATAAAGAATATGGATGCCGATATAAAAAATCTAGCTAACCAATTTTGTTTTTCAAAAAAGTAGACACTTATCCCCATTGATGTAACAACCAAGCCAAGTATAAGCTGTAACATTTTTGAATTATTTATTATTCTAGGTTTGAAGTCATCTTCAGATATCTTTAAATCCCTAATAAATAGACTTGCTCTATGAACTGGATTAACAAACCATGTAAGTACAGCTACCACTGTACCTACAACTGTAAATGTACTCTTATTTATAGCTGAAAAAATGAAAAGAATCGTGATTGGAATTAACAAACCTGCTACTTTCCATAAAAAACGCATAACTTTATCTTTCCAAGATAAGTCAACCTTCTGATATTTCTGAGGAACCACAATATTTAACATCATAGAAAACGCTATGAAACCTGGGATAAAGGCCCCAGAACGAGCTACCATCTCAAAACTATTAACCATTTTTGAATATAATTGACTATACTTTTCAAGATAAACTAGGATAGTTCTTATCCCCTCGTAAGATGGAGAGAGGTTGTTAAACAATATGGTAACATTTAAAAAAGTAAAACCTAGCCAGAACACTGTTGCTTGCAAGAACGCTATGAACAGGTAAAAAATTATTAATATAAAGGCTATCTTTCTTTGTCTTATAGCCTTCAAAAACTTTCTTATAACAATATATAATATATACCCATTTATTACTAAAAGTACTAAGGAAACAAAAAATAATAGTAATACACTATGATATGCCCGAGAAATATATAACAACCATATATATCCTAGTTTATTTATAATAAATGGCGCTCCCCAACATAAACTATAAATTATTAAAATAGTATGTTCTATGTCAATGTTACCGTTTTTAAAATAAGCTTTATATTTCTCCACCAAGGTCTACCTTTTAACTTTTCTTAATTGTAATTACTTCATTCACTAATTTAGGAAAATTATAATCAACTCGCTTTTCTTTTTCATAACAATGACGTTTTAAAGAAGAATAGCGAAGATATAAACTAAATAAATACTATTAACAGTAATAGTTGAATCATAAAACCTCCTACAGCGAAATCCCCTTCATATTTGCTTCAAGAATGGGCATCTCAACACCTAACTCCTGACCTGTCTGATAGACACTTTGACAACAGTAGAAAATATCCTGTTTATCATTGTGTAAGGTCATAATTTTTCGAGTCAGCTCATTTTTCGCAAACATGACTTTCATGGCTTTTCCTGCAATCCAAGCGGGAATTTTGTATGGCAAGAGTTCTGCCTTATAAAGCTTCAAATTTACGCCACGCGCTTCTACGACTTTCAAAGCCTCTCGAATGGCCTTGATGGCCAATGACAATTCCGAAGAACTATTCATCAAGTTCAAAGCCAATTCTTCTGGGTTTTCCAGATTCCCTGAGCGAGCAGCTGTCGAAGTGACACCCGCATTAATCGCCATGTGAATCCAAATCCACTCGACCATATCATGAGGTACTTCCCACTTCAAATCTGCAGAAACTAGTAAAGCCGTCAGATCAGCATAGTTAGAAATGTGTGCTTTTTGCTCACCATCTAGCATTAAATGGTCGAACAAGACACCATCCAAATGGTT
>JAUUNJ010000370.1 GCA_030844625.1 Roseburia sp.
TGTGAATGGATTCCAACAGAGCACAATATGTTTCATGGAAATGATAAAGAAGGTGTTTTGGTAAATACGCCGGATATTAGTTATTCCAGTGAAATATATCGGTGTGGATGGTGGAGATTAAATAAAAAGAATATAGGGATGGCATATAACTGGGGTGGTAATTCCACCATAAAAGAATTTAAAGAGGGAATTGCAAATGGAAAATATGGGGGCAATGTTCCCGATTTTCGCTCTAATCCAATCAGTAAGGAATGTGTGGGTGTGGATTGCTCAGGGTTGTTGTCCAGATGCTGGCAATTACCTAAAAAATTAGCAACGAGAGACATCGCTAATATTTCTGATAGGTTAAGTGATGTTTCTTTATTACAGCAGGGGGATATTTTGCTATTGCCCGGCAAACATGTAATGATATTTATTGAATTTGTTGATGAGGATATTGTAAAAATAATTGATTGTACCAGAACTACGGGAAAAGTAATGGAGAGAGAAGTTAGTATGGAAGCATTGACGAACATGGGATATTGGGGATATAGCATTAATTTTGATCAGGTAAAAATAATTTTACATTAATAATATTATTTATAAGTTTTATTAATTACAATGCTGTGGTAAAATGGAATTTGTCATTTAAAAGGAGGATTTGATACAATGATATTAGATTTTATAGAACTTCTTAAAGTGATTTTTTTAGGAATCGTGGAAGGGATTACAGAATGGCTTCCAATCAGCAGTACTGGCCATATGTTACTGGTGGATGAGTTTATTCAGATGAATGTAAGCGATGAATTTAAGGAAATGTTCTTTGTTGTAATTCAGTTGGGGGCGATTCTGGCGGTTGTAGTTTTATTCTGGGATAAGATGTTTCCATTTCAGTTTAAGGATAAAACCCAATCTGTTATCCGAAAGGAAACCTTTTCATTGTGGTTTAAGGTTGTGGTTGCATGTATTCCGGGTGCTATTGTGACAATTTTGTTTGATGATTTTATTGAGGAGCAGCTTCATACACCGGTTGTCATTGCATTGACGCTTATCATTTATGGTATTGCATTTATTATAGTTGAACGGTGGAATAAAACACGTACACCACAGACAAAAGAATTAGCAGATATTACATATAAGACAGCATTTATGATTGGATTGTTTCAGGTACTGTCAATTATTCCGGGAACTTCACGTTCCGGCTCAACCATTATCGGTGCTTTACTTATCGGCGTATCCAGAGTGGCAGCGGCGGAATTTACATTTTTCCTTGCGGTCCCGGTAATGTTCGGATTGAGTGCACTTAAGATGATTAAGTTCGGATTTGATTATACGGGGACAGAGCTTTCCATTTTAATTATTGGAATGGTTGTGGCGTTTGTTGTTTCCCTTCTTGTAATCAAATTTTTAATGGGATATATTAAAAAGCATGATTTCCAGATTTTTGGATGGTACAGAATTTTACTTGGAATTATTGTATTATTATACTTTGCTTTTAATTAAAGTAACATAGGAAACGCAATTGGGTATTCCCGATATCAGTGAGTGCGTTTAAAATATTTAAGACGGTAGGGAGGAAATATGAGAAGATCAGACAGAGAAATCAAAGATTTTGATGAGATAATAAAAGTAATAGAAAAATGTGATGTGTGCAGATTGGGATTCAATGACGGAGAATACCCATATATTATACCGTTGAACTTTGGCATGCAGATAGAATCAGGAAAGATTGTTCTGTATTTTCATGGAGCCACAGAAGGAAAGAAATATGATCTGATTGCAAAGAATAATAAGGCAAGTTTTGAGATGGACTGTTCCCATCGCCTTGTAATGGATGATGAAAAAGGAAACTGTACTATGGAATATGAAAGTGTTATGGGCCATGGAACAGTGGAAGTTTTGCAACAGGAAGAAAAAGAGAATGGGTTATATCTTTTGATGAAACATTATCATCAGGAAAATTTTGAGTTTAACAAAGAAATTATACCTGTTACTACAGTATTTAAAATGACTGTAGAGGAATATACGGGTAAGAAGCTCATGAAGAAGATAGTTAATAAGGGAAAAAATAATTAAGAAATTAATAAAAGAGTGTTTAAACCGTATTAGAAAGCCTTGCAAGATGTTTTGCAAGGTTTTTTGTTTAAAAAATAAAAAATTTTCTGACCAAAGTTTAAGTTTATCCATCTAATAAGTGTAAAAGCCAAAAAGAACCGGGGATTTAATTGTGGCGCCACCTTTGTTGGAGGCATTTTACTGTTATATTATGAAGATTCTTTCGTTTTATGACAGCTTTAGAAAGGAATAAGAAACATGAAGGTTTTATTAGTACAAAAAGCAAAGAAACATGACAAAGAAGCCTTCTCTATATTGATGCATCAGCATAAGCAGAGCATGTACAAGGTTGCCAGAGCCATATTGAATAATGACGAAGATGTGGCTGATGCCATGCAGGAGACAATTTTAACCTGTTGGGAAAAAATACATACCTTGAAAAAAGACGAGTATTTTAAAACATGGTTAATACGAATACTAATCAATCATTGCAATGGGATATATCGTCAAAATTCCAAATGTATTCCAAATGACAGTCTGCCGGAAGTAGTAGTGGCGGATGGGGAATACTCCAATGTGGAATGGGCAGAACTGTTAAAATGTTTAAGTGAGAAATGCCGCACTGTAATTGTGCTTTATTATGTAGAGGGTTTTAAAGTGAAAGAAATAGCGCAGCTTCTTCACATTAGTGAAAGTGCAGTGAAAGAAAGGCTGTCTGCCGGAAGGAAGAAAATCGAATGCAGTTTGTAATCAGGAAAGGAATAAAGATATATGAAAAAATTTGAGAATTATGTAAAAAAGTTAAATGGGGAAGCAAATATTCCAGAGAATGTGGAAACACAATTTGAGGAAACATTATCAGAACTTGGAAACAATAGGGCAAAGAAGAAATTCTCTGCGGCATGGGTTAAAGCTGCGGCAATTGCAGGAGCAATAGTAATCGGAGGCACAGCATTCTGTTATACAAATCCGGTTGTGGCTGCAAAAATTCCGATTATAGGAAAGATATTTGAGCAGGTTGAGGATAACGTAGAATTTTCGGGAAAGTATGTACACAAGAAAACATTGCAGGATGAGACCAAAGGAAGCAATGTTTATACGGCAGAAAGCAACGGAGTTACCATTAAAGCATCAGAAGTATACAGTGATGGATATTCTGTTTTTCTGACAACTGAAATCAGAGTGGAAAATGGAGGAATGAATAATGTTGAGTCAAGCTGCACAAGCAGATTCGGGGAGACAAAAAGTCAGTACCTTTATACAGAAGGTAAATGGAAAATAAATAAGGTCAAAGATGAGAAGGAATTGGTAAATAATTA
>JAUUNJ010000371.1 GCA_030844625.1 Roseburia sp.
TGTCAGCACAGACATATCCACATAAGAACTGAAATCTTCATGATACATTTCCTCAGGTTCCGGGTGGAATATCAGATCTGCCCCCAGACTTTCACAAAATCTGCTATCTTTTTCTAAATCCCTTGGGTAGCTTTCTAAATCCTCTGTTGGTCCAAACTGCATTGGATTCACAAAAATACTTACTACCACTTTGTCATTATTTTCTCTTGCTTTTGTAATCAGGCTTCCATGACCTTCATGAAGATACCCCATTGTTGGTACAAATCCAACGGTCTGTCCTTCTTTTTTCCAAGCTTTAACGTTTTCTCTGACTTCTTTAATCGTTGTTACTACTTTCATTTTTCAGTCTCCTTGTATTTCTTCAAATAATGTTTTATTTATGCTGCCTGCATTTATCTGATCCATATTGTAATTTTATTTAATATAGCTTTTCTATTACTTCATCATCTATTTTGTAGGAGTGTTCCTCAGATGGGAATGTGCCTTCCTGAACAGCATTAATGTAATCCTTGAATGCTTCTTTCATTACTTCTCCCACATTAGCAAACTGCTTCACAAATTTAGGAACATAGTCCGTAAACATTCCAAGCATATCCTGAAATACAAGAACCTGGCCGTCACATTCATTTCCCGCACCAATTCCAATTGTGGGAATTGTAAGGATTTCTGTAATCTTCTTTGCCAGTTTTGCAGGTACACCTTCCAGAACCAGCATTGATGCTCCGGCTTCCTGTACGGCTCTGGCATCATCTATAATTTTTTGTGCATCTGACTCACTCTTTCCCTGTACTTTGTAGCCTCCCATTGCATTAATGGACTGTGGTGTCAGTCCCAGATGGGCACACACAGGAATGGATGCTTTTACAATCGCTTCGATCTGAGGGCAGACTTCCTTGCCCCCCTCCAGCTTAACCATATTTGCGTGTCCCTCCTTCATCAGACGTCCTGCATTTACCACGGCGTCATAAACAGATGTCTGGTATGACATAAACGGCATATCACAAACCAGAAATACATCTTTAATTCCCCTGGACACCGCTGCACAGTGATGTATCATATCTTCCATCGTCACCTGGATTGTATCGGAATATCCAAGCATTGTATTTCCAAGGGAATCCCCTACAAGAATTGTGTTCACTCCAACCTCTTCCATTAATTTTGCTGTTGAATAATCATAGCAGGTAAGCATTGATATTTTTTTGCCTTCCTGTTTCTGCTTTAATAATGTATTTACTGTATTCTTCATTTTAGAATCTCCTCCATCTTACTATAATCTCTATCCTTATTCTTAATTTTTGCAATTTCCAATACTTGTCTTGACACTGCAATATAGGTTTTTCTTATTTTTTCTTCTAATGCAAAAAGATGCTTTCTCACAGTTTCTGTATCATTTCTTTCAATAGGTCCTGTCAGTGCATCCACAACACCATTCTCAAGTATATGATTCACATTCCCTTTAATAATGGGTGTCAACGCTTTATGTGCCCCTTCTTCATCAAAACCACATTCCTTAAGCAGATTTTCACTTATGTTGATCAGACCTGCCACAAGATTACTGGCAATGGCTGCTGCTGCATGATATTTTACTTTATCACCTGCGGAAACAACACATACATGATTGCCGAAACTCTCAAATAGCGTTTTCATTTCATCGATTTTCTCCGATGAACCTTCTATTGTAAAATAACTGTTGGAAAGCTCTTTGTATGACTGGTACTTATTGCTGACTGCAAAGAGCGGATGGATAGAATAACCGTAACTTCCACATCCGGCTATATCCGAAAAGACTTCTGACGATAATGCACCACTGCAGTGACACACGATCTTATTATTTAGAAAAGGGGTGTTTTCTTCTTTTCCACATTCCTGATAACTAAAATGACATTTCTTTAATTGGTTCCATACATTTTCAATCTGTCCGTCAGAAACGGTTAAAAACAAAACATCACTATCCTCTACCAATTGTTCCATATTGTCATAATACTCTGAATCGGTAAATTCAGATGCCTCCATGGCATCCTCTTTTAATTCGCTGTAATAACCTGATACATTCTGACCATTATCAGCCAAATATTTTCCCAGAGAAAATCCTACTTTCCCTGCTCCTATAAATCCAAACTTCATGGGCATCCCTCCTTTTTACAGGTTGGGATAATGAGTCTCATTCCTAAAGATATAAGCTGCAAGCTCCTCCGTTGTCATATAGTCATTTCTTCGGTATAGTTTCTTTCGAATACCATCCGGGAATAATGTAGCACATTACAATTGATTATGCAAGGTGTTATTAATTGTAATTATCTCATTATTTTTTTGCATAATAAAACCGGACAGCTCCTTCGCCATCCGGTTTCTTACTTAATCTCAATTAAATTTATTTCATTATTTTGCTTTTGCAGTTGTCTCTGCTGCTGTTGTTTCTGCAGCTTTTGTTGTCTCTGCTGCTGTTGTCGGTTCGGAACCTTCCTTTTCTTTTACATTATCAGCAATAAATTTCTGTACTCTCTGATAAATAATTGCGTATTCAACTTCATCTTTACCATACTGTGATTCTAATTCCTCTACAGATGCAGAATTCTGTTCTGCAAGTGTTTCTGCTTCTTTCTTATAATCTTCTCCCTCTGGTATAAGATTTTCTTTTTCTGCAATAGCCTTTATGATCATCTTTTCTTTTAATGAAGATTCAACCTGCTCTGTCACCTGCTTATCCCAGTCCTCTTCTGACATGGAACAAGCTTCAAGATATGTTTGAAGGTCTGCCTGATACTGCTGCTGTAACTGTGCTTCAAAGTTGGTTTCATAAGTCTTCTTAAGACTTTCTTTTTCTTCCTTATCATATGAAACAACTTCACATGTATCAACAAAATCAGACCATACTTTGTTCATTATATTTGAAATTCTCATCTGATTTTTTACATAAGTTTTGAAAGACTTTACATCTGTAACACCGTAAATTCCAAACTTTTCTTTCGCATACTTATCGGTTAATTCCGGTGTGGTTGATTTCTGAATTCCGTTGATTGTAAATGTAAACCAAACATCTTTTCCTGCAAGTTCAATTGTCTTTTTATTTACAGTTGTTGTCTGTGTATATGTCTTAGGAAATTTTAATTTTTCTGTAAACTTGTCTCCTACTTTATGTCCTTTTAATGATGAAACAAAACCATCAATATAACTTCCTGCATCACTTGATAAACTTATATTCTGTTCTGTTGCTTCACCACCCTCAAACTTAACTTTCTTACCGTCAACTTCTATTTTTCCAACATAATCTACATTTACGGTTGAATCTTTTTTAACTGTTCCTTTTTTAACCAGTTCTGTTGTTGTATCCTGACTTAAAAGATAATCT
>JAUUNJ010000372.1 GCA_030844625.1 Roseburia sp.
TATCCAGTCTCGGATTGTTCCTGGTTTAACCCCAAAATAATCGGCTGCTTCATCTATGTTAATCCATTTTTCAATATTTAATGAATCCATCTTTGTGCCTCCACACTTCACTACAAACAACATTCTTCCACAAAACATTATATAACAAATAGCATTCATTATCAACCTGTTTGTTATGGTTTCTTGTTGTTTGTTACTGTTTTTTGAAATCACTTTGCATTAAAAAGAAGCCTTTTTTAGTCATGCTCAGGACTCATTGCCAATTTATTTATTAATTCATTCTCTCTTTTGAAATGTTACAGGCTTCAGCTATTGTATCTGATGTAAGTAGTGTATCAAGCATCGCCCACTTTCTACCCTATGCATATATGTTACCTGTCTTTACTGTTTTCCCTGGAATAATAGCTGTTCCCAACTTATAAATAAAGAAATCTCTATTGCTAACATAATCCGGCATTTCTGGAATTTCATCGTGCAGATTTTTTGTTACTACATAGTTCTCAATATGATGAATCGACTGTAGTTTTCCGCCATATCTAAACGCAATATAGTTTGGTGGCTCCTTCGGCCATCCGTTTCCACCAAGCGGGTGAAAATACTTCATATGCTTCTGTACTATTTCAATCCATGTCAAATCGCAATCTTCTGGCTTTGATGTTCCCAGTGATACCACAAATACCCAATTAGACTCTTTTGTCTGCATCGTCATTATCCCTCCTAAGTACTGCATCAGTTCCTTCAGCAAATTTTTCTGTGCTATGCTGGAGCCTGCTCTTGATTCATTGGCAATCTCATATATTCTTTTCCAAGGTAAATGATACACAGGTATTCCATTCTTCTGCTTAAACGGCAGATACGAATTTGCATAATCCATACTGCATTCTGACATCGATACAATTGCTTTATTTTCTACACTACTCTGCCGTATCGCACGTCTTTCTGTGTATAAAGTCAACTGACTATCCCCGGGAAGAATCCAGCCTCTCTTTGCCTCAACAATGATGTAAAACAACTCATCATCTGTTATTTCCAAATCTGTAATACCTTTGTCTTTTTCGAAATCCTGATATTTAATTCTTACTCTACCGGGGTCTATATCAATATTCAATATCTCCGATATAATCCCTTTCAAGAATACAGGGCAGTTAGTTAATGCCCACGCAATACTTTTTGTAATATCATTTTCGAGTGTTCCGATTAACTGGAACACACTCGTAACCTCACTACCGTATGCAGTAAGTTCTCCCATACAGTGTTCCTCCATTCTGTTTAACGATTTTCATTCGATTTAATCAACTCTTTCCCTCCTGTTCAGGATTATCCTTACTCCTATAATCAAAGCTACCACACCCACTACTGTTCCAGCAATAATCATCCATTTATAATCTGGTAATCCATGGAACCAGGTATACACACGAATAGGAATTGCGGCTGCATAAAAAATAACCACAAAAACAATAAAACGAATAATCCAATGAAGAAAATGTCCTGCTCCTCTTCCATCAATCAAATCGTAACTGTATAATTTTCCAACTAAACTATAAGCTATTAAATAGGCAATAACACCGATGATAGCCATTATTACATAATCATCCAATGGATTCTCTAATAACGAAAATGAATCTATTAAATATTCAAACAGAATTTTCAATCTCAAATCATTCCTTTCCTTTAATCTTTAATACGCTTTTTCAATACATCAGCAAGTGTATCATAATGTTACATTTTATTCATCGGCTTCAAATGCAGCCTGCCACATACACATATCCATTAACTTCATTGCCGGATACTCTACACCATGTGTACTTAACTCCGCTCTGACGGCTTCAAATTCATCCTTGTAAGCCAAATAATATTTTGCCACATCTCTTACAGATTCTTTACTGTATCCGCCTACTGAAATGCCATACTGCTTTACAGCCTGTACATAGTAACGGTCATAAGCTGGAACACAGCCGAGAGTACCCAACAATATCTTTGTTACCAATGTATCAGTAGCATTATTTGTTACTCCTTCAATTGATGGTCTCTCATCTGCATATGCCTTACGAATTCTTGCGCTTACTTCTTCTAACAGATTCAGATTTTCATCATTCATAAGTTCTTTGGCTGTTATCCCCACCAATGGATTATATCGTTCTTCCATGATGATTTTTACTATTGGAATGTGGACTTTATAGTCCTTCTGCAACAAGAAAGATGAACCACGGTACATTCCCCAGCTTGCGAGGTAAAATGCCAAATGGAGAGACAGATAATCAAGAGTACTTTCATCAGAATTACCTCGGTTCGTGGTAAACGCATTATAGCAATGTTGCCATGATAAATATCGTCCATGAGGGTCGTCTACTGTTTCATTAAAGTAGGTACGAATACATCTTATAGCTTCATCTACTGGCAAAGTGGCTACTTTACACTGTGATACCCTCTTGGGTTTATCAGATACATTTTGAGACTCATGTACCCCCTCTCTGACAAACTCTACCGTCTGCTCTGGAATATTAACTTGCCGTGTCAAATAACCTGCATTCAGCCATCCGAAAGCAAAAGACTGCGATTCTGAATTTGACCATTGTGCCGGATATGTATATGCTGAATCTGACAGCTTAAATCCGATTATCTTTTCTATTTCCGAAAAGGTCATCTTAATCTTATCCTTACCACGTTTCTCCAAATACGCTGTTAAAGCTATAAACTTATCTCCTTTTGGCATCCTTTGTTCCTCCACTAAAAATCATAGTCATCTGGATCCAATCCGGCATTTTCTAATGCCTCTCGTCTTTCATCGGCATCCATGAACTCCAATTCATCCAGGTCTACTGTCTTCGCCTCTTCATCTTCTATCAGCGAAGTAAACATAGCAAAATCTGTTGCTTTTTCAAAGCCATCCAGTTTGCCATCATGATTAAAATCAAACATATTTCCAAAAAATCCGTTCATCATAACACCTCCATATTCTTTTCTATAAGAGATTATCTCAAATGATGTGTACCAAAAAACGGACTCCTACTTAATTTCTAGTAATTTCTCGACAAAAATATTATATCACGGTATATAAACTACTACATTAATTTTCTCTCTTGAAGGACATTAAATTTCTTTAGCCTTCCCCATATCGTACCTGCCCTGGTAATCAGAATTGCTCCACCACGGCACTCAACATTGATGGGTGTTCCGATATCAAAATCACAAACCTTAAGCCAGTCTCCTTCCGGTTTACTTTAATACAGATACTGCATTCCATTTCTATATCTTTGTCAACTATCATTATATAATCATGAAAAAAGCCGGAATAATATTGCCTCCGACCTCATTGCAAACTCTATAACGATTACATACTTT
>JAUUNJ010000373.1 GCA_030844625.1 Roseburia sp.
ACTGTTCTGTAAATACAAAAGCGATGAAAGCATTAGGACTTGAGAAAAAAGATATTAATACAAAATACGAAATTAACGAATTAGGTGAATAAGAATGATTGAATTACAGTACTATTTATCAAACCTGCCGGACTGCTTTATTTACGGTCTTCTGGCAATGGGAATATATATTTCCCTTCGAATACTGGATATACCGGATTTAACAACAGAGGGAAGTTTTGGCTTTGGTGCAGTGGTTTCGGTTCTTGTGTCTTTACAGGGGCATCCGGTAATTGCACTTGCAGCAGGAATTTTTGCAGGAGCAATTGCCGGATTCATAACCGGATGCTTACAGACCAAGTTAAAAGTGCATCCTGTATTGGCGGGAATTATTACAATGAGTGGATTATATTCTATAAATTTAGTCTGTTATTCCCTGACAGAAAAGGGAGCCACCACCAATTTAAGCTATGACAAAATAACTGTTTTTGAAAAAGTTAAAGAACTTATGGGAATCAGAGGACAGTTTGAGACCAACATGGTTAAGGCGGTAGTCAGTCTGGTAGTTGTAATAGTAGTACTGGCAATTGTTATCTGGTTTTTTAAAACACACATCGGACTTTGTATCAGAGCAACAGGTGACAATCCGGATATGGTAAGAGCCTCCTCCATTAATGTAGATCGAACAAAGATTATCGGACTTATGCTTGCCAATGCATTGATTGGACTTTCAGGAGCACTGGCATCCCAGAGTATCGGTTATTCGGATATTAATACTTCCAATGGAACATTGATTTATGGTCTTGCTGCGGTAATAATTGGTGAGGCGATATTTGGCAAGCGTGGAGCAACAATTGGCGTGATTTCGGCAGTGACAGGATCGGTGGTATATAAGTTGATTGTGGCATTTGTAATCAGGGAAAATATTTTTGGCGACAAGAGTGCTAACCTGATGAAACTTACCTGTGCATTAATCGTTGCCATAACGCTGGCAATTCCGGCAGTGAAGCAGAAAATTGCAGAGAAAAAACAGAGAAAGGCGGCGAGATAATGTTAGATATACAGAATATTTCAAAAACCTTTGAAAAAGGAACAGTTAACGAGCACGTGGCAGTAAAGGAATTAAGCCTGAAATTAAATGATGGGGAATTTGTTACAATCGTAGGTTCCAATGGGGCAGGAAAAAGTACATTGTTTAATGCAATCTGTGGTTCCTTTATGGTGGATGAAGGACATATTCTGCTTGATGATGAGGATATTACCTATAGAAGTGAACATCAAAGGGCAAGAATGATTGGTCGCGTGTTTCAGGACCCGATGAAAGGGACTGCACCTAATATGACCATAGAGGAAAATCTGGCACTGGCTTACACGAGAGCCGGTAAACGTTCTACCCCTTTCTCAAGAGCCATCACAAAGAAAAAGGTTACATTTTTCAGGGAAAATCTTTCACGCTATAACATGGGAATAGAGGACCGAATGAAAACAAAGATTGGTCTTTTATCAGGTGGTCAGAGGCAGGTAGTAACACTTTTAATGTGTACCCTGTCCATTCCTAAACTGCTTCTTCTGGATGAGCATACGGCGGCACTTGATCCGGCGACAGCAGAGAAGGTAATGGAAATCACTAAGACAATTGTGTTGGAAAACAATATCACTACAATGATGATTACCCACAACCTGAAACAGTCATTGACCACAGGAACAAGAACAATCATGCTGGATTCCGGCGAAATTATTCTTGATGTTTCGGGAGAAGAACGGGACAATATGACAATGGATGACATGATCAGGATGTATTCTTTGAAGAAACAGAAAGAGTTTGATAATGACAGAATACTGCTCAGTCAGTAGATTTTGTTTGAAAAATAGTTGTTATACTGAAAGGAGGAAAAAATGGAAACAGATAATGAAAAGATGGAAAATATCAATGAGTGTGATGAGGAGTATGATTATGAATATGTATACGACGATGAATATGAAGAGGAGGATACAGGCGAATCTGTAGAAGCCGGTGTAGAACTGGGAAAGGAAATTGGAAAAACAGTGGGAGCCGGTATTGGTCAAGGAGTCAAATTTGGAAAGAAGATGACGCGGAAAGTTGGAAAAGGAATCAGCAAAGGAATCGGATTGGGAATTGGATTGAGTAAGGGCATTGGTGAAGGCGTTGTCTCTGAAATAAAGAAGAGTGGCAAAAAAAAGAAAAAAGTTGTGAAAAAACATCAAAAACCTGAGGGACCGGAATCTTTATAATAGAATATTTATATTTTCTAAATATTAAGGAGATATTATGAAACACCCAATCAAAACAATATTAAAAATTTTAGGTATTATCCTTGCTGTTATATTACTGATTGTTATTATCTATGTTGCGTATGTTTTCTTTTCATATCATAGAATTGAGGATAACCAGTCATTAAAGATTAATGCACCGTCAGAGCAGAGCATGAATTATGACAACAGTATGGTAAAGACAGGAACAGAATATATCATCGGAACTTACAACGTAGGTTTTGGTGCATATCTGCCGGATTACAGTTTCTTTATGGATGGAGGTACGGAGTCCAGATGTTACAGCAAAGAAAGTGCTGCAAATACCATCAATGATGCAGCAAAGCTGGCGATAAGCTATAAGCCTGATTTTATGATGTTTCAGGAGGTGGACAGGAATTCTACAAGAAGTTATCACGTAAATCAGGAAGAAATGATGAATAAAGTGTTTTCTCTCTATTATGAAAGTTTTGCGGTGAATTATGATTCAGCATATTTGTTTTATCCGTTTCGTAAGCCTATCGGAAAGTCATATTCGGGACTGTCGCTTTATTCGAAATATGAGATTACAGATTCCATCAGAAGAAGTTTGCCGATTTCCACCGGGTTTTCTAAATTTTTGGATTTGGACAGATGCTATTCCATCAGCAGAGTCAATGTGGAGAATGGAAAGGAACTGGTTCTGTTTACCGTCCATTTATCGGCATATGGTAATAGCGATAAAATCAGGCAGGGGCAGCTTGATATGTTGTTTGGAGACATGAAGAAAGAAGTGGATGAGGGAAATTATGTTGTCTGTGGTGGTGATTTCAACCATGATTTGAAAGCTGACGAATCAGAAACTGAAAACTGTGAAAGTTGGGCATTTCCGTTCCCGAGAAGCCAGATGCCGGAAGGTTTAGGTTTTGCAATGGACAAGCTTAGTGAAGATGAGATAAAGGATATGCCGGAATCCAGCAGAAATGCAGATATGGAATATATTCCGGGGAAAACTTATGTGGTTACATTGGATGGATTTATTATTTCAGATAATATCGAAATGACGGAATATGAGATAAAAGATACGGG
>JAUUNJ010000374.1 GCA_030844625.1 Roseburia sp.
GATTAAATCTGTAACTTTATTTTTCCCAAAATCTGCATATGCTGTATATTCATTTTCATCTGCATTGATCGCCACATAGACATTTTCACCATTATGGCTTCTCTTAAAGATGCACTGTTTATTGGTCAGAACTACTGAAGTAAAATCTCCATAATTAAGTGCTTCTGAGCCTTTCTTTGCATAGACCAGCTTAGAAATAAATTCCGTCAATTCATTAAATTGCGGTTTATCAAAAGAAGGTCTGAGTGCCGGATCTCCCTGATTTTTATCTGCCTTTGTCCCCCATTCGCTTCCATAATAAACACATGGAATTCCCGGCATTCCAAACATTAACGCATATATCAGCGGTAAGTGTTTCTCGTTCGTCAAAATACTGGCAACTCTTGTAACATCATGATTGTCCACAAAAGAAAGCAAATGTTTACCTCTGTAAAGAGTCCAATTTTCCGGACCAAACTGTCTCAAAAGAGAATGATTGATTTCAAACATATTCATAGAGTTAAAGCTTGAGTAAAGTCCTTTATAACACTCATAATTCGTAGCCGAATGAAGCATTTCATCATTCATTCTCTGATTGTAATCCCCATGAAGCATCTCACCTACCAGGAAGAAATTCTGTTTTAATGAATCACAGAAGGAACGAAGTCTTCTTAAGAAATCATAATCCAGACAATAAGCCACATCCAGTCTGATTCCGTCAATATCAAATTCCTCAATCCAGTACTTAACAGCCTCAAAAAGATAACTTACCACTTCCTCATTGCGAAGATTCAGTTTTACAAGATCATAATTTCCCTCCCAACCTTCATACCAGAGTCCATCATTATAATTAGAATTTCCATTTAAATCAATATGGAACCAATGCAGATAAGGAGATTTCTCTCTCTTTTCACAAACATCCATAAAAGGTCTGAATCCACGTCCTACATGATTAAAAACCCCATCTAAAACCACTTTTATATCATTATTGTGTAATTCCTTACACAACTGTTTAAAATCATCATTATTGCCAAGTCTTACATCTATCTGCTTATAATCTCTAGTATTATAGCCATGTGTATCTGACTCAAATAACGGTGAAAAATATATCGCATTGGCTCCCACTTTTTTTATGTGCGGAATCCAATCTGCTACTTTTGTAATTCTATGTTCTAAATTTCCGTCATTTTCAAAAGGTGCTCCGCAAAATCCTAACGGATAAATCTGATAAAATACACTTTCGTATGCCCACATACAAATCCCATCCTCTATATTTTTTATAATTCCTTTACATTCACAATCTGTCCATCACGCCAGATTCGTTCCAAATCATAGAAAAGTCTGTCATCTTCATTGAATACATGAACAATAATATCATTGAAATCCATCAAAATCCAGTTTGCATTATTATAACCTTCCATATGCTTTGGTGAAATTTCTGCCTTGGCAAACTCCTCCTCCACATTATCAGCCAGTGCTTTTACCTGATTTTCATTATTACCGCCTGCAATAATAAAATAGTCTGCAATCACGGAAATGTTGGAGATGTCTATCACTGTTATATTAATTCCTTTTTTATCCTCTAATGCATTAAATGCAATTTTTGCCATTTCTCTTGATTCCATAGTTACCTCTCATCAATAATCTTCTTATAAAATTCATATGCATTTACAGTGTTCTCATCGATACTTTTATTTTTTGAGCTTTCCAGATACTCCAAAGTATCTTTTAGTATATTATATACTAACAAATCTAAATCTGTCTTTGCCATTTTGCGCAAGTTTTCCAGATTCGGCTGTTTATCTCTGCCCGGCTCGATATAATCCGCAGAAAATATAATCTTTTCAAGTTCCGACATATTTTTTCTGCCTGTAGTATGCCATATAATAGCAGAAAGAACCTGTTCATCCGTAATGCCGTACTTTTTTTCTGCAAGATAAGCACCTGCCTTTCCATGAAGAAGATAGGGACTTGTCTTTTCACTATCTGTTACCGGTATATTATTTTCATTGCAGATTTTTATCAGTTCATCATCATTTAAATTTTTTGCACAATCATGTAACATTCCAGCCAAATATGCCTTATTGGGATTTACGTGAAAAATCTCTGCCATTTCCTTTGCAGTCTTTGCAACCCCCAAAGTGTGCTCGAACCGACTTTTTTTCAGACATTTCTGCAAGTCTTCGGTAATTTTATTGACCGACCATGCAACGTTAATATTTTCATCCTGATACAGTTTGTTTTCTTTAATATAATGAAATACAACTTCCGGTACCATATCCCTAATCTGCGAATATTCATGGGTTCGGATAAAACTGGAGGAAACTGCCATGGAGTTCATTGCAATAATACCAATTTTCACGTTATAAACCGTCTCAATCTCCTCAATCTTTTTATCCATAATCCTTGAACTTTCATCTTCACGCCTTACAGCCAGCAATGTTGCGTATTTCAAAATCACATCCGGTCTGTACCAGCTCATAAAGGATGCAATGGAATCACTTCCTAAAATAAAGAAATACTCGTCATCCGGATGAAGTTCTCTTAACATATACAGGGTATCAGCAGTATATGTGGCATCATTTTGGTTTAATTCAAAATCTGAAAAATCAATATTTTTAAGTTCCTTCAAGGCAAGCCTTATCATATTTGCCCTGTGAAAATTGCTGGTTATTTTATTTTTATCTTTATGAGGCGGATTCGGTGTAGGCATTATAAGAACCCTGTCAAGGTTATACTGTCTCAGCGCCTCTTTTGCAATTTCAATATGGGCATTGTGAATCGGATCAAATGTACCACCAAGTATTCCAACTTTCATATCAATCTCCATTCCACCGCTAAAATCAGCGGTACAAATAGTAATAAAAAGTATCTTTCACACTACTCTTCTGCAATTACAAACAAATTCCCCGTTTATAGTTTAAGGAAGAATAATCTTTCTATTCTTCTCCTCTTTTGCCGGTCTGTATAAAACAATTTTTCTTCCGATAACATGGACAACGGAAGAACGTGTCCGGTCTGCAATTACCTCTGCCACCTGTCTGCAATCATCAAAGCAATTTTTTAAAACGTTTATTTTGATCAGCTCTCTCTTTTCCAGAGCCTCATCAATTGCAGCTGTAAGCTCAGGTGTGACAGATGACTTGCCAACCTGAAAAATCGGCTCTTCCATGGCTGAAATTTTTCTTAAATATGCTCTCTGCTTACTATTCATATATTTCTCCGTTTCTCAATTTTCTATCAGTCTACAAATAGCCAGTTCGAAAATCACTGATTTTTGAACTCCTTCCATCTATCAAATAGCCAGTTCGAAAATCACTGATTTTCGAA
>JAUUNJ010000375.1 GCA_030844625.1 Roseburia sp.
TATATTTCCTTGACCTTATACTGCCCTGCTTCCAATCCAAACGGATTCTGATAGGTAACCGTGATTGCTGCTCCCCGGAACATACAGGATGCCGATGCCATTCCGTTGATAAACTGTTCTGCGAGAAGCTGAGGTTTTAGTTTCAGTGCTCCAAGTTCACCCTGAATGCCATACATTTCATTGAGAACTGTAAGCAGCAACCAGCTTGCCGCACCTGTCAGATAATGATACATTCCGCGTCCTCTCTGATTTACATACTCAGGAACACCCGGATATATATTACTTAAATTATAATCATTACAATGCTTGTATAACGAATTAATTACCTTGTAGCCCTCTTTTGCAAATCCTCTGTGATAAAGAGAATTAGCATACATAGTTGCCATATGTGAGAATACTGCACCGTTTTCTTTATGTCCAAATGCAAATCCGAACAGTCTTCCAAGGTCTGTCTTTACTTCCTTGAAATCTGTATTCAGTCTGTATCCTCCGATGGATTCATCATACAAATACTGATCAGATGATTTTGCAATTTCCTCTACCTGCTTCTCTGTTGCAATATCTGACATTATAGTAAATACCTGACCTGTAAGCATCATTCTTACGCCGGTTTCAAAATCACCCTCTACTGCTTTTCCGCTATTGTCATAGTAACCGTTAAACCAGGAATATCCCTCTTTGTCAGTTGTCCATTCCGTACTTCTGATATGCTCACCAATCCAGTCTGACATGCCATTTAAGATATTACAGAGTTCATCACACTTGACATTTACTTTTTCACCACTGATTGCATGCTTCACCGTTTCACAATAAGCATCCAGAACAGCATTTTTCTCACCAATGTTATCATATACTGTTCGATCCACATTTAAGAGAATTAACAGTTCTTTTGCAAGGAGTACCGTATCTTTACCTGTTTTCTCAGCATATGCCTGAATATCTTTTGCCAGATTTTTCAGATTTCCTCCATAAAGCGCCGTAAACGCAACACTCTCTCCGCGCTCGTCAGCCATATCCAGACCATCATTCCAGTCTGCACCGCGAAGTTTAATATGATTGTGTTCTCCCACATCATAAAATGCGGTCAGATGCTGTATTAACATATGTTCCAGAACGGTTCCCGTATAAGGTTCAATTGTTTCTGTCATCTGCTTATTGCCCTGGGCATCCGTCCAGTCTGTGTCTTTTCCTTCACCACGGCATACCTGAATATCCTTAAAATATGTATTTTCTTCTGTCAAAAATTCAATGTCGCCTGTCTGCTGAATATATAATTCTGTTGTAAGATAAGGCCACGCACCGTGATCCATCCATACACGGGTAATGTTATTTCTGTCTGCAATAAACTCACCCTGTTTAGAACCGATAATTGTCGCATTGGTTCCATCAAATCTGACACCGCCAAAGTTGTCGATTAACATCTGACGAACCTGCTCCGGTTCCATAATAAGAAGTGCCAGGCAATCCTGCCACAGATCTCTCCATCCTCGTCCACCTTTACCATAGTCATGGTGCGGAAGAAAAGAACATCCGTAAATTCTTCGTAGCATCGGCTGGAAGTTTACCCAATGCATCCAGTTGTCAAAATCTGTATCGGCAGAGTTATAACTTACATTAATTTTTTCCTGCCAGAATTTTTTTGTATCTTCTAAATTAGAATCAAAATGTTTTGTAATAAGATATTTCTTTCCAAGTTCTGTAATATCTGCCTCTGATTCTCCATATCCCAGCGCTACGATATATGTTCTTTTTTCACCAGCCCCAAGTTCACAATCATTAAACCGGATAGCGGCAACAGTCTCATAACCATCAATTTCTTCTCCCACTCCATACGGCAGTGGCTTATTCTTTGCCACATAATATGGATTTTCAAAGTTTCCGCCATCACCAATAAATTCCTCTGTCACAGGACAGAAACTTACCGGAGAAACCATTTCTCCATTTATTTCCTCTTTTGCAAGAGCACCATAAAATACCGTATTCTTATTATGCCCTCTCTCATCAAATGTAAGAGTTGGATAAATCATAATACCATTCTTCACTGTCATTGTCCTGTGAAGTAGAGATGTAACATGTCTGTGGTCCCTGATGTTTGATGCAGAACGTGCATACATAGGTATTGCCACAGTGGATGTTATCTTCTGTGCTTTATCTGATGTGTTTATTATCTCTATTTTTGTTAATTCTACCTGATCATCGGCAGCAGGAACAAAAGAAGTCATGACCGCCTTCAGTCCCATTTCTTCCGATTCTCTCTCTACCTGATGCCACATAATTCCGGCTGTTAACTTTACTTTTTCCTTATCTTCGTCAAATAACTTTGCCTGCTGCTTAGCGGAGCGCCCTGTTACAGACCAAGGTCCCTTTCCCTCCACATACACCCAGAAATTTCTACTGGACTTGTTATTGTGAAGATTTTCACTGCTGACCGGTTCCAATAAAAAGGTATTCTGGTTCAGTTTAATATCACCGCCTAAATCCGGGGTAATCGCACTCATCATTCCCGCTTCATTGGCAAGCGGAAAATACATATAGCTTGTCAGATCCGGATCATCTAACGTGAAAGTTCCTTTCTTATCTAAATATTTTAAGCTGCTCATTTTCTTCTCCTTGAATTGACTGCATATTTTTTCCTTTTACATTATATTTTATTTTACAACATGAGTAAAGACGGATTTTGCAACAAATAGAAAAGCCATTACAAGACCCAACAATCTTATAATGGCTTTTGCTGATTATTATTCAAAATAAACAGTTATCTTGTCTATCTTTCCATCACGAACTGCTTCTGCCAGTTCACCAACAATCTTGTTCTCTGTTGAAACAACTTCTCCATTAATCTCAACTTTTGAAACTGTTGCTGCATCTTCACCATATGTATTCTTTCCTGTATTGTTTACATATGTGACATCACAGTTTGAAAGCAATCTGAATGATACTTTTCCTTCATCAAATAACCAGTTTGCAATCTTTGGTTCAAAATGAAGTACTAACTTACCATCTTCACAAGTAAATACTTTGCCGCCCATAAACATTTCGATCCACATAGAAATCATTTCTGTTGTGGAACCGGAAAGTCTTGCAACAAAACCTCTTCCGTGAATATCCTCGTTCGGATTAACACTGGATGCAAGGAAGGATGAATTTTCCAAAGTACTTCTTCCGTACATATTTGGATCAAGGAACGGAATCAATGCTCTTGTGATTGTCTCATAATATTCATCGTAAAGACCTGCCTTAATCATTGCAAGGATATATTTATATTCCATGTGAAGAAATACATTTTCTCTTTCCTGCCAGCC
>JAUUNJ010000376.1 GCA_030844625.1 Roseburia sp.
CAAAGCGACAACCATCGTTGTTTCCTTTTCTCCGGGGTTAGCCACTAATGTAAACAACACAGCTGATCCCATCCCTAACAAAGAAGTTAGGACACAAGTTAACAAAGATGTACCTAAAATTTCTCCTTCTTCATCTGGTTTGGAAATAATCTCCTGCACAAGAATATTGGTTAATCCTAACGTAGCAAAAGGAATAATAAACGCAATTACTGAAGTTGCATAATTAATTAATCCATAATTAGAAGGTCCAAGATATCGTGCTGACATCATGGAAATTATAAAACTTAGTACATTCTGTACTATTTTGCATCCTATAAGCCAAGATGCATTGTTTACCAAGCGATTCATTTGATTTGTCCTTTGTAAAATTATCAAATATCAAGCTGATTCAATTCAGTTGCTCTATTTTCATAAGAAAATACTTTACGTGTGCCTTTTATAATTTTTTTCCACTTCTCAATTTTTTCAGGATTTTGAATAACTTGTTTCAAACCAGTATACAAGGAGTCGTCATCCATCCCTACAACTAAGCCAGCTTGAGCATCATCCACAATTTCTCGAGCTCCATCTACACAAGTTGAAAGCACAGGTATACCTAACATATTAGCTTCAACGCACACTGTACTGTATCCTTCTTTAAATGAAGCACACACCAACATATCCGCTTTAGCTATATATGCATAAGGGTTACTCTGTGCACCCAAAAAGCGAACATTAGCACCAAGTCCCAACTCATCCGCACGTTTTTCTAATTTCTCACGTTCTTCTCCATCGCCAATAACCCATAACGCAAACTGCTCACCTTCCTGTTTTAGGCGACCGCAACACTCAATAAGTCGTAAGACACCTTTACCCGGTTCCAATCTTCCTACAACTACAAAGGTTAACTCTGGTCCTCTCATAACAGGAATCAACTCTTGACCCATAGTGCAAACACGATGGTCATCAATTAAATTATGACAGCAGCACACAGGTATCATGCCGTTCGTTTCCTTACGGAATCGTTCTTCGTTACATTTAGAAACTGTAACTACTTTGTCCATTTTTTGATAAGTGCTTAATAGCTTTAATCCTTCATCATAACCATGTATCCATGCATATTTACGGCTATTCCGATTATTCGAAGCAGCAATAATTTTTTCGGGCATTTCCATACAAAAACCAATTTCAATATCATAATGGTCTTTTACTAACAAACGATAAAATATTTCATCCGGTATCAAGTCTGCTATTTTAGCAAACCCATGAAAATAGAAACCAAAGAAAGGTTTCACTTTCACTTGGGGCAGTAACCACTTTTTCATCTCTGGTTCAAATTTAAACAGAGACTGCAGGGTAACCTCAACATCATTACGTTTTGCCAATTCATTGGCTAATCCTACCGCCGTTCTGGCTACGCCATCTTGAACTTGGAAATGATTGATAAGTATATAAACTTTTTTCATAATATTTTCTTTACTGTCCTTTGTAGATTTTTTCTAAGTTCACTGCTAAAGTTCGAATATCATATCCGGCTTTACGAAGGACTTCCCGATTATCCTCTCTCGGTTTAGATGCATACAATAATTTCAACGCCTTTTGCGCCCAAATCTCCGGGGGCTCTTTCAAAGACAACATAGTTAAACGATTAGTTATCGCCGTTTCTGAAGAGTTAGTATCACTAACAAGACATGGCAAATCACACGCTTGTGCTTCAACCAGCACCACGCTCAATCCTTCAAAAAGAGACGGAAATAAGAGTAAATCCATTCCTTGATATAATATTTGTACATCTGAGCGAACGCCGAGAAAATCGACTTCATCTTCCAGCCCTTTTTCCTGAACTAAAGAGCGAATTTCCGATTCAAGTTCTCCTTGCCCCACTAATACAAGCCGAGTTGTTTGATCCATTTTATGGATTTTTTCAAAAACATTTATCAAAAAACGATGATTTTTTTGCTCATTAAATCGTCCGACATGGCCAATAATTTTTTGGCCATTCCATCCCATTTCATCTCGAACTCGAGCTCGAGATTCAGGCTGAAAATAAAGATCATCCAAATTCAAACCATTATGAATAACTCTAAAATTATTCCGAAGGAACATCCAATGTCCTGCTGCTTCTGAACAAGCAAATCGTCGAATTGGAAGTAAAGCCAACAAATAACGAAAAACTTTATGTGCTCCTATATGATAAAGAGCGCTGGTATTATGCGAGTGTACTACCACAATAGGAATACCGCTGCTTTTTGCTGCCAATGCATCTCGAAAAGCATCCATAGCATGGTGAGTATGAATATGATAAACATCGCACGGATGTTGGCGCAACGCCTTTTTAAGCACCCTAAACTTTTGAATTTGTTTAGCAGGCCCTCGAGCTGTTATTTCCGAAGTGTAAAAAATTTGACCGCCTAAAGCCCGTATCTCCGAGTCATAATCTCCTTCTCCACGTCTGGAGCAAAGAAAATTAAATTGTATTTTTTCTCGATCTATTGCTCGAAATAAATTCATGATAAAAGTTTCTTGGCCCGCTCTATCCATTCGTGAAACAGAATGTAACACCTTTAGCATAAAAATTATCCTTTCTGATGAATTTTTGCTGTTAGACTATCTGTAAGTCGACAGAGAATTCCCGGTTTAAAATGCCCTGTGCGGGTGTTTTCTTGTTCCAAAAAGTATGCATATCGACTGGCAGTCATCCAGAAAAAAATCGCGGTGGGATAAAGAGATGATACCAGAGTAGAATCTGCCAAGCCATCCACTAAAAAGGCCACTACAGCACCTAACAGCACTGCATTTAATATCCAATTGTCGCCATCTCCAAATTGAAAAAGCCGAACTACGTCCAATAACATAGTTAAAAGATAAATTACCAAACAAGCAAACCCAACTATACCGAAATCTACTAAAACCTCTAAATAAACATTATGGAAATTGCCTCGAACAGGCAAAACTTCCATTCCTAAATCACGAAGAGCATTATCGTGGTTATCCATACCCGTACCAAAAATAGGACGCGCAAGGAACAATTGCCAACCTATTTTCCACAAATCAATTCGTCCATTGAAGCCACTACTTTCGCTTCGTTCGATAGTTTCAACATTCAAATTTGAATCAGATTTTTGTACATCTTCTTCTCCCGGTTCTACAGTTATCTCAGATTTTTGCTCAACTTCTTGATTGCTATTGAATTCTTCACTATCCGCAATAAGTACTTCTTGCTCATTTTGAAAAATATCTTTCTGATTGCTGATATTAAGGACATAGTATTCGTAATTTACATCTAAAGCCGACATACCCAATTGCAGTAATCTA
>JAUUNJ010000377.1 GCA_030844625.1 Roseburia sp.
AATAACAGACAGAAATCATTTTATCCGGATTATATCGTCGGTTTAAATGATGGCAGTGTATGGATTAGAGAAACAAAAGGCGGTTTTTCAAAGGAAGGAAATAGTGAGGATATTGATTTGTATACACCAAAAAAATTTAAAGCATTAAAACAATATCTGGATAGATTTCAGCTATATGGAGGAATTGTCAGACAGGATAAACAGAGTATGCAGTTATGCATCTGTACAGAGCATTATTCAGAAAACTTAAAAAGCGGTGACTGGAAACTGTTAAATGATGTGCTATAAAAACTTATAAGAAAAAAATGAGTTTAAACTTTCCCCCCAAAAAAAGTTTGGCTCATTGTCTATAAATTGGGAAAGCGTCCACAAAATTGTGGACGCTTTTTAAAAGCTGATGACGGGAATTGAACCCGTGACCCCTTCCTTACCAAGGAAGTGCTCTACCCCTGAGCCACATCAGCTTGTCAAACGACTATAAAATAATAACACATTTCCTTTGATTTTACAATATCGTTTATTGACAAAAAATCCATATGTGATAAGATTAAATACGCAAACATAGTGCCGGAGTGTATTCAATTAATGATAATCAGGTAAATGTTGCGATAACAAGGAAAGAGGGCATACATATGAATAAAAAAGTATTATCCGTTTTGGTAGACAATACATCAGGTGTATTGAACAGAGTAGCTGGATTGTTCAGCAGAAGAGGTTACAACATTGACAGTCTTACAGTGGGAGAAACTGAAAATCCTGCATATTCAAGAATGACAATTGTGGTTACAGGTGATGATGATATACTGGAACAGATTGTTAAGCAGATTTCTAAGCTGGAGGATGTTTGCAGAGTTGATGTATTAGACCCGAAAAATTCAGTAACAAGAGAACTTATTCTTGTAAAAATCAAGGCAGCACCATCACAGAGGCATCAGGTAATGGCGATGGCAGAGATTTTCAGAGCCAATATTGTTGATGTGGCAAAAGAAAGTCTTATGATTGAGATTACAGGTAGTCAGTCAAAATTAGAGGCGTTCTTAAGTTTGTTAGAAGAATATGAAATTATTGAACTTGTAAGAACCGGTATCACAGGACTTGCAAGGGGAAATAAATAATACATCGTGCAAAAATGGGATTTATCAAACTTGCAATGATTCAAAAATAAGTTTATAACTGTTGTGAACAGTTAATTATATAATTTACATATGGAGGCGACAATTATGTCAGAAGCAAAAATTTATTATCAGGAAGATTGTAATCTTTCATTATTAGAAGGCAAGACAATTGCAGTTATCGGTTACGGTAGCCAGGGTCATGCACATGCATTGAATGCTAAAGAATCAGGATGTAATGTTATCATCGGTTTATATGAAGGCAGTAAGTCATGGGCAAAGGCTGAAGCACAGGGATTTGAAGTATATACAACAGCAGAAGCGGCTAAAAAAGCTGATATTATTATGATTCTTATTAATGATGAGAAGCAGGCTGATATGTACAAGAAAGATATTGAACCAAACCTTGAAGCAGGAAATATGTTAATGTTTGCACATGGTTTCAATATTCATTTTGGATGTATCGTACCACCTAAGGATGTGGATGTTACAATGATCGCACCTAAGGGACCGGGACATACAGTACGTTCAGAGTATCAGGAAGGCAAGGGTGTTCCTTGTTTAGTAGCTGTAGAGCAGGATGCCACAGGTAAGGCACTTGACCTTGCATTAGCTTATGCATTGGCAATTGGCGGAGCAAGAGCAGGTGTTCTTGAGACAACATTCAGAACAGAAACAGAAACAGACTTGTTTGGTGAGCAGGCAGTACTTTGTGGTGGTGTTTGTGCTCTTATGCAGGCTGGTTTTGAAACATTATGCGAAGCAGGATATGATCCAAGAAACGCATACTTTGAATGTATCCACGAAATGAAATTAATCGTAGATTTAATATATCAGTCAGGTTTTGCAGGAATGAGATACTCAATCTCTAATACCGCAGAATATGGTGATTATATTACAGGTCCTAAGATTATTACAGAAGATACAAAGAAAGCAATGAAGAAAGTACTTTCAGACATTCAGGACGGTTCATTTGCAAAAGAATTCCTGTTGGATATGTCAGAAGGTGGACGTCAGGTACATTTCAAGGCTATGAGAAAATTAGCTTCAGAACATCCATCAGAAAAAGTTGGTGAAGAAATCAGAAAACTTTATAGCTGGAATGACGAAAGCGGAAAATTAATCAACAACTAAGGGAAAAGTTTTTTTCAGGCGAACGCTTAATATAACAAAGAGAACATGGAATTTTGTGCAGGCACGATTCCATGTTCTTTTTGCTATATTGATGTGTATTTGAAAAATGTACGTCGCTTATTGATTATCGGAACAAAGTGAGAATAATCCATAAGAAAACAAAACCGGAGAATCTATATGCAGATTAAGAGCAGGGAATGTTTTGTTTTAGCAAATAATTAAAAAATTTGAAAAAGATGAAATAAAATTGAACTAATTATCGTTTAAAATATAAAGGAGAAAAACGAAAGCAAAATAGATAATAAAAAATAAAAAAATAAAATATTTTGCAATAAAATTGGAAAATCTTTCGTTTAATTTATGTTTGACTAAATATTACATAAAGTGTAGTATTATATGAGATAAAAAACGAGTAGGATAAATAAATGGAAGAAGTACAGGTAAATAGTAAAATAGATGAGGGATTATTTGAGAAAATAGCAAATGGTGACAATGAAGCTTTTACGGAACTTTATTATGCGTCGTATAAACAAATATATGGATTTTTGTTGTCTTTGACGCGGAATAAAGAGGATGCAGAAGATTTGCTTCAAAATACATATATAAGAATCAGGAATGGAAGTCACCTTTATAAAAAACAGGGAACACCAATGACGTGGATGTGCGCTATTGCAAAAAATCAATATCTGGATTTTGTTAGAAAATATGGAAAAAACCGAAGTGTGGATTTTGGTGAAGTTGAAAATTATGTATCGGAAGGTCTGGGTGTTAAAGCTGATGATTCAAAAGCAGTAGAGGACAGAATGCTTCTGGAATCAGCATTCAGCATATTAGGAGAGCAGGAAAGAACTATAGTAGTATTGCACATGATTAATGGATTAAAGCACCGGGAAATTTCAGAAATGACCGGATTACCATTATCAACAGTGCTTTCAAAATATAATCGTTCACTCAAAAAGATGAAAGAAATTATCGTAGAATAGGAGGTCATTATGCAGGAAAAAGATATTAGAGAAAAACTGAATCAGGAACTTGACAAAATG
>JAUUNJ010000378.1 GCA_030844625.1 Roseburia sp.
TGACTGTTCAAATGCGTATGCTGCTCTGATTATATTGTTTTCTTTAAAGCAGTCACCGATGATCTGCATTCCAATTGGAAGACCATTAGAGTCCTTTCCACATGGAACTGTGATACCCGGCAGACCTGCAAGGTTTACTGAAATAGTATAAATATCACCTAAGTACATCTTAATCGGATCGGATAAACTGTCCCCAAGCTTTGGTGCTGTGGTTGGTGCTGCTGGTCCGATAATCACATCATATTTGGCAAATGCTTCATCAAAAGCTTTCTTAATTAATGCTTTTGTTCTAAGTGCCTTCAAGTAATATGCATCATAATATCCTGAACTTAAAACAAAGGAACCAAGCATAATTCTTCTCTTAACTTCCTCACCAAATCCTTCAGAACGTGACTTCTTATACATATTGTGAAGTCCCTGATAATCTTCTGTTCTATATCCGTATTTTACGCCGTCAAATCTGGCAAGGTTGGAGCTTGCTTCTGCTGCTGCAATAACATAGTATGCAGGAATCGCATATTCCACAAGGCTCAAATCAAACTCTTCAACAATTGCACCCTTTTCTTCCAAAACTTTTACTGCGTTAAGAATTGCTTCCTTAACTTCCGAATCAAGACCTTCTCCAAAATATCCCTTTGGAATTCCAATCTTTAATCCCTTTACATCATACACCAATGCTGATGTAAAGTCATAGCTGTCTCTCTGCACAGATGTGGAATCCTTCGGATCATAACTTGCGATTGTCTCTAAGATAGTAGCACAGTCTGTAACATCCTTTGCCACTGGTCCAATCTGGTCAAGAGATGAGCCATAAGCAATCAGTCCATAACGTGATATGGTTCCGTAGGTTGGCTTAATACCTGTAACACCACAGAATGAACTTGGCTGTCTGATGGATCCTCCGGTATCAGAACCTAATGCATAGGAACATTCCTCTGCTGCAACTGCTGCACAGGAGCCACCGGAAGAACCGCCCGGTACATGCTCTGTGTTCCAGGGATTTTTTGTTTCACCAAAAAAAGAGGTTTCTGTAGTACTTCCCATGGCAAATTCATCCATGTTGGTCTTTCCTATAATAACTGCTCCGGCTTTCTCCAGATTAATCACTGCCTCTGCACTATAAGTAGGATAAAAGTTTCCAAGAATCTTGGAACTGCATGTTGTAAGATTTCCTTTTGTACACATGTTATCCTTAATTGCCACAGGTACACCTGCAAGGGGGCTTGTCAGCTCTCCGCTGTCAATCCGGTTCTGAACCTGTTCTGCCTTTGCCAGAACTTTTTCTTTTTCGTAAACAGTGACATAACTGTTAATATTTTTTTCAACTGCTTCTATCTGGTCAAATGCCGCATTCACTGCATCTACAACTTTAACCTCTCCGGACTTAATCTTTCTGCCCAGTTCAACAGCTGTCAAACTCATCAAATTCATTGAATTTCCTCCATCTAATTTTCATAACATTCGGCTACGCACCACCAAAAGCCGTGCTACGGGTTTGAGCACCATTCCCATTCATTTTGCAAAGATGCTCAGGCAACTTATCATTCACTTTATGAATGGTGACAACTAGTCAAATGTCTTTGGCACAATAAATGATTCCTCATTCTGCTCCGGTGCATTCTTTAATATATTCTCTCTATCGTTTCCATTGACAACAACATCCTCACGAAAAACATTGTTAACAGGAAATACATGGCTCATCGGTTCCACTTCACTTGTGTCAAGTTCATTCAATTTGTCAATGTAGTCAAGCATTTTTCCCATGTCACTTTTAGCCTTTTCTTTTTCCGCGTCAGACAATTCCAACTTAGCAAGAATTCCAACGTACTCTATTGTTTCATCTGAAATAATATTAGCCATAATGACCTCCTTATAAACTGTCCGCATCAAAAAGCCATAAATGTACAATTACATATACAGCTAAATGCTCTTACAATATCTTAAAGAATAAGACTTTAAAAGTCAATAATTGTGGCATTTATCTTTTAAAAAATAACTAATATACTCATTTTATCCCGACACTCAATTATTACATTTAACAAAATATTTTATTGAAAACCTATGATAATATTGTATAATTAAACTATGAGATTGAACGGAAATTTTATGAAATGTCCCAGAACATTTCTCCGCAAAACTGACATTAAGGAGGGCATTTATATGATCAGAAACAAAATCATCAAATACTATGCAAGAAAGGACCCAAATATTGCCATAAAGGTGATCCCGGGTCACTTTGTAACAAGTCATTCCCATCTTAACTATTATCTGGATATGACTACCATGAAGACACGTGCCAACGAAGCAGAACGTATCGCTGTCGCAATGAAAGACTACTATAACGTGATGGGCAAACCAATCGACACCATTGTATGCCTTGACGGATGTGAAGTTATCGGTGCATTTCTTGCCAATGAATTAAGCCGTGCCGGTGTTTTATCAATGAACGCACACAAGACGATTTATGTAGTTACACCAGAGTTCAATTCGAATGGCCAGATGATATTCAGAGACAATTTAAAACCTGAAGTTCAGGGAAGAAATGTTTTATTGCTTCTCGCCTCGGCTACAACCGGAAAAACTGTGCGTAACAGTATTGAATGTATCGAATATTATGGTGGTATATTGCAGGGCATTTCAGCAATCTTTAGTGCTGTTGATTCCATCGACGGACACAGAATCGATGCACTGTTCCGTGAAGATGATATTCCTAATTATCAGGCTTTTTCGTCCAACGATTGTCCAATGTGTAAAGCCGGTGAAAGAGTTGAGGCACTGGTTAACGGATATGGTTACAGTGAATTATAGGGTTAAACTATTCCATTTTTAATTGATTGCATACATAAATACATAAAAGCTTATTTGCCCTTTCAAGTGAAGGTACAAATAAGCTTTTTCTTTACAATATATATTTTATCTTCTATTCCTTATTTCCCCAGATTCCATCCTCTTCCAATCGTTTCCAATTGACCTTTAGAACCTTTGGCTTTTTACCGCGATACTGTTTTTCCTCTACAAGCAAATATTTGTTATTCATCAAATCATCAAGGGCTGCTTGTATTCTCTCTCTTGATACACCGCTGTGAGATGACACATTTTCTATTGTCTTGTTATATGTAGCCATTTTACGACGTTTCTTTAGTATATATAATGATTTCAAAATCGCATCATAATAATATTGCTGTTCCTGCTTTGTTCGTGGCATCTCCACATATGAATTGGCTGAAGATTTCAGCTTATTGCTCAATGAATGCTTCACACCGTATATTATGACTTTTTTCTTAATGTC
>JAUUNJ010000379.1 GCA_030844625.1 Roseburia sp.
TGACCCGGAGGATGAAATTTATCGAAGGATTATACAGTTTGGACAAGGATATAATGATGCAGATAATCAGGCGCCTTTATATCTTCGTACAACGGATGAAATGCTTAAGGAGTTTGATTATCTGGACAGCGATTTGGCAGAAGAGATTGTCATAACCAACCCAGGAAAAATTTGCGATATGATAGATAATATATCGCCGATTCATCCGGATAAATGTCCACCGGTATTGGAAAATTCAGAGGAGAACTTAAGAAATATCTGTTTTGAAAAAGCCCACGAAATGTATGGAGAGAAACTTCCAAAGATTGTTGAGGACAGGCTGGAAGTAGAACTGGACTCTATTATCGGTAACGGATATGCAGTTATGTATATTATGGCGCAGAGACTTGTGTGGAAATCCAACGAAGATGGATATCTGGTAGGTTCCAGAGGATCGGTAGGTTCTTCTTTTGCCGCAACAATGTCGGGAATTACAGAGTGTAATCCATTGGCACCGCACTACTATTGCCTTGAATGTAAGAGTTCCTTCTTTGAAGATGAATATTCCACATCGGGAGAGGTTCCGGAGGAGGAAATTAAAAAAATACAGGATGAGATTAAAAAAATCCGTGAAGAGGGTGGTCTTGGCTTCGATTTGCCGCGAATGGTATGCCCTAACTGCGGAAAGCCTCTCCACAAGGACGGACTGGAAATTCCATTTGAGACCTTCCTTGGATTTGGAGGAACAAAGGAACCGGATATTGACCTGAATTTTTCCGGAGAATATCAGGCAAATGCCCATGCTTATACAGAGGTGATGTTTGGAAAGGGACATACTTTCAGAGCTGGAACAATTACCGGTGTGGCAGATAAAACAGCTTTTGGTTATGTGAAAGGTTATTTTGATGACCATAATCAGGTAAAGCGTACAGCTGAGATTGACAGAATTGCCAGAGGATGTACGGGCATTAGAAGAAGTACGGGACAGCATCCGGGTGGAATTGTAATTGTTCCCCGGGATAAAGAGATATATGATTTTACACCGATCCAGAAGCCGGCAAATGATATGACAACGGACATTATTACAACTCATTTTGAATATCATGCCATTGATGCAAATCTACTAAAGCTTGATATTCTGGGGCATGACGATCCTACCATGATTCGAAGATTAGAGAAACTTACAGGAACTAATGTACAGGAAGATGTTCCTTTTGATGATGAAAAGGTTATGTCCTTATTCTTAAGTCCCGAAGCGTTGGGAATTACATCTGAGGACATTGATGGATGTCCAACCGGTTCTTTGGGATTGCCGGAACTCGGAACAGATTTTGTTATACAGATGCTTGTAGACACAAAGCCTACAAAGTTTGCGGATTTGGTAAGACTTGCGGGACTTTCCCACGGTACGGATGTGTGGCTGGGAAACGCACAGCAGTTGATTGCTGAGGGAAAATGTACCATTTCCTCCGCAATCTGTACCCGTGATGATATTATGGTTTATCTTATGGATAAGGGAATGGACCCGCAGATTAGTTTCCAGACCATGGAACATGTCCGTAAAGGAAAGGGACTTCTGGTTTATATGGACAAGGCAGGAAATGAAATTGATGAAGAGGCAATTATGCGTGAACACAATGTTCCTGACTGGTACATATGGTCCTGTAAAAAAATCAAGTATATGTTTCCGAAAGCTCATGCGGCAGCGTACATTATGATGGCTCTTCGTGTGGCATGGTATAAGGTATATCATCCATTGGCTTATTATGCGGCGTATTTTGGAATCCGTGCCAAGGCATTTGACTATGAGACTATGTGTCAGGGCAGGGAAAAGATGGAATATTTTATGGCAGAATTAAAGAGAAAGAAAGCTGATAATACGGCATCCCAGAAAGATGAAGCATCTCTCGGAGACATGAAAGTAGTTCAGGAAATGTATGCCAGAGGATTTGAATTTCTGCCGATAGACATTTATAAAGCTAAGGCCCATGAATTCCAGATAATAGATGGAAAACTTATGCCGGCACTTGACACAATAGAAGGTCTTGGAGAAAAGGCGGCAGATGCATTTGTAGAAGCCGTAGAGGCACAGAATGGAGCTCCTTTTGTCTCTAAAAATGAAATGCGTGACAAGACAAAGATTACAAAGACAGTAATCGAGATAATGTCAGATTTAGGTTTGCTGGAGGGTATGCCGGAGGACAGCCAGTTATCCATATTTGACTTCTAATGAACAGTATATAAAAAGAACAGATATAGTCATTGAAAATTTATTTTCATAGGGCCATATCTGTTCTTTTTTATATAGTGTGAATAGCACCACTGAGATGAAGCATCCGAAGGGTGCGTAAACGGGGTGTACTGCATCATGGAATGAAATTGAAAAATACAAGATGACTCCTCCTAATAAGTTAGAAGTCAAAGTCTAACCTGTTGGAAATCACTTCAATTTTGATTAAAGTGAATTTTTCGGAAGATTGTTTATTTCTACTTCAAAAACATTTCGCTCTCCGGCATAGACGGAGATATCAAAAGATAACAGGGTATCTTCTTCATCATATTCTAAACTTTCTACATACTGAACTGCAGATTTTTTCTTGATCATTAAATATTCTGCATGTTTATCTTCCACGGTTTTCGCCATGAATTGTTTTTTGGTGTGCATAACTTTAATGCCATAATATTTTTCCAGCGTATCATATAAAGAGTTTTTTTCAATATCATAATTTTCAATTCCCCGAATGCGGTCCGCACGATAATATGCATCAACATAGACGATAGGAACATTATCACGGTATCTTAGACGTTGAATTCGTATCAGTGGTTCACCTAAAGGGATACCACTCTTTTGCGATATGCTATCGGAACATGAAACCTCTTCGAGAGAGAGCAGCTCTGTTTTTGGCTCGTAACCATACAGTCTCATTTCGTCATTAAAACTCATAATCTGCTTAAAAAAAACATTTGTCTGATTTTGCTGGCTCACGAATGTTCCACGGCTTTTGAAACGACAGATATATCCTTCATTCATAAGTTCATAAAACGCTTGGCGAGTGACGGTTCTTGATAAACTGAACTTGTCACAGATTTCATATTCTGTGGGAAGCTTATCTCCGGGTTTTAATATTCCATTTTGTATGGCTGACTTAATTGATTCCTTAAGCTGTGAATAAAGTGGAACCAGGGAAAATTTATTTATCTTAATATAATCCATTTTTTTACCTCACATTTAGTATTTTATTGTAAAAGAAAAAAAAGTCAAGATATGTATACGGAAAGGGGGGATAAAGAAAAAATA
>JAUUNJ010000380.1 GCA_030844625.1 Roseburia sp.
ACATCACGTTCAGGTTTATATCCAACATATTGTGTAAATATTGTTTTCAGATCAAGCCCTGTTGAACCTTTAATACCATCCGTCACCTGATTTACGGTATTCATCACCGAACCTACCATCTGTTCATTATTACCATTACCGTACATTGTAATGGAATCTATGCTTGCAAGAGGTTCTGCTGCATTTTTAACCGCTTCAGGGAATGCCTTAAAGAACATTTCAAGGATAGCTGCTTCACCATACTTCTGCATTGCTTCTGCTTTCTTTTCAATACCTTCTGCTTCTGCCACAGCCTTTGCCTTGATTGCTTCTGCTTCGGCAAGACCTTTGGCTCTGATACCTTCTGCCTCCTGCTCAAGTTCATATTTTTTAGCTTCTGCATCTTTCTTTCTCTGATACAATTCAGCTTCTGCCGCCTGCTGCTTTGCAAACTTATCTGCCTCTGCCTGTTTCTTAATTTCTGCATCAAGAGACTGTTCTCTAACCTCTGCCTCTCTTTGCTTTAAGATTACATACTGCTCTTCCTTTGCAATGTCAGCCTGAGCCTTTGTAGTCTCAATAGACTTTCTCTGTTCTTCCTGTTGTATGGAATATGCAGCATCTGCTTCTGCCTGTTTAATATCTGCCTGTTTCTTTAATTCAGCTTTCTTAATATTAAGTTCATTGTTTCTCTCTGCAATTTGTCTTTCAGACTCAACACTAGCGTCATTGGCTTCTTTGTTAGCTTTTGCCTGGGCGATTTTAATATCTCTTTCCCCCTCTGCCCTCGCAATGGAAGCTGCTTTTTTTATCTGGACTATATTATCAATACCCAAATTTTCAATTACCTGGTTTTCATCAATAAAGTTCTGAACATTGAAACTTACAATATCCAGCCCCATTGCTGCCAGATCCGGCTCCGCATTTTCTTTTACCAGTGAGGCGAATTTCTGTCTGTCAGAAACCATTTCTTCCAGTTTCATTTTACCAACAATCTCTCTTGTGTTACCTTCCAGAACATTCTTTGCAACTCCACCGATATAATCAGTATTTTTATTTAAGAAGTTCTGTGAAGCAAGTTTTAGTCTCTCCGGATTATCACTGATCTTAACGTTCACTGCCGCATCAACATTTACGTTTATGTAATCTGCTGTGGGAACGCTTGATGCAGTTTTTACATCGATTGCAATCAGCCTTAAATTAAGTTCATCCTTTTTTTCCAGAAAAGGAATTTTGATTCCTGCCTTACCAATTAAATATCTTGGCTGCTTTTTGAGCCCCGATATAATGTAAGCCGTATCAGGTGATGCCTTTACATAACCACTTACTAAAATTCCAATTACCAGTATCACCAGCACAAAAATACCGATTTGAGGTAGATAATTAATTAATGTTTCCATAATTTTCTCCTTTCGCCTTAATGCCTGAATATTAAGTATTCTGCTTAACAAATCCTTTTTCTTCAAACACTTTAAGGTCTTTGTTTTATTTTTTACGCTTATAGTATATATTTATATACTTATATAGATAAATGGTGTAAAAGGAGAATTAATACCATTTATTTCTGCAAAAAAAGCAAAATATAATTGTTTCATTCTGCTGCTTATTTTGACAATCTGCTAACGCAAAAAATGAGCGTTCATTTTCCTTTTGAACGCTCATTTTTATGACCTATATTTAATATTTCCTTTGAAGTAAGCTTTTTATGTTTACAGACTTTGCAGAATTTCTTTCATTTTTTTAAGAACAGCATCTTCTTTCATTTCTCCTATGGTTTCATAGGCAGCCTTTTTCAGATTTTCGCTGGCATTTCCCACTGCATAACCGTATTTTGCCTGATGAATCATGGAAATGTCGTTATCCGCATTACCAAAAGTTACTGTTTGCTCCGGTGTGATACCATAATGCTGCTGAATAATTTCAATTCCCTTGCCTTTATTACATCCCTTCTTTGTAAAATCCAGATATACCCGTCCTGCAATACAAACATCCATCTTATCAGACCACTTTTCTTTCATACTCTGCTCCACATCCTTTGGAATACCTTCCGGATGATAAAGGGAAACTTTGCTGATATCCTTTAACTGCTCCAGATTTTTTGTTTTTTTCATCTGAAATCCATATCTGTCAAATAAGTGATAAAAATCTTCTGCCTCCTCATCTACATAGCCCCAATCCGGCTTGCAAGGCATAAATTCAAAGTCTCCTCCTAATGCCTCTAAATCTTTTGCCAGTTTTTCATAATCACGATCTTCAAACTTCATGGAAACTGCAAAATCTTTTGTCTCAATATCTGTCCCATTATCTGCAAGATAAGCAATTTCATTTTGTATCGGTGCAAAAACTTTTTTTATACTCACTTTCTGTCTGCCGCTTGCCGCCACGAACATAACTCCCTTTTCCTCAAGTTTACGAATCACTTCAAAATACTCCGGATTTAAATCCATATAACTTTCTGGAACAAGGGTATCATCCACATCTGTGACCATTAATTTTATATTTTTAAAGTTATTATTCTCTGTCATCATGCATACCTTTCAGATTATATTTGAATATCATTATACAATAAAATAGTAAATATGCGTACTATAAAATTATTGACAAATATATTTTTGTTTAAACATAATCTGTAATAGCAGAATTCTCCCCCCAGGTTATCTGCAACGGATAATTTTACATTGGGGAAAATTGCTTTGCTATCCAATGTGGTGCGATTTTTAACGGAGAATCTTCAAAATCATTTGACTTAGAATATGTTACCTCAATATATGAATTGCCATACACATCATAATTCATTCTGAACATTACACCATCCTCATAATAATTTATTCTCATAACTAATGGAAATTGTTTTAATAATTTTTCTATCTCCTTTTCCACTACTGAAATATTGTCAAAGTCAGGCATTCCGGTAATATTTCCGTCTTCATTGATTTTTATTACTCCCCCCATTCCTTTTTTCCAATACTTTGTAAAATAAGTAGCTATATCACACACTTCGGTCCTGTAATTCATCAACAGTTCATTTATATATACACTGCTTCCTTCGTAATATGGAAAACTGTCAGGTCTTGCATAATTTATTACTTTAATTTTTACCTTTGTTGTTTTTCCATTATGTGCTCTTAAGTATACATAACATTCGCCCTCTTGATCTGTTGTTGTTATCTGCCCGCTACTATTAACTTTAAGAATGGTTTTATCACTACTGCTCCATCTTATATTTTTAGATATAATTCTGGCTTTATCATTTTTAACATAGTCATCCGGGTCAATTAATGCATAC
>JAUUNJ010000381.1 GCA_030844625.1 Roseburia sp.
AATTTACGGGTATGACAGTAAAAAAAGTAAATATACATGTTGAAGGCGTAAGAGCAATCGACTAATACGTATACCCCAGGAGGAAAGTATTTTGGAAATTAAGAGTATTAATGCTGAAACATTACAAAAAATGTTTATAGCAGGAGCAAAAAATCTTGAAGCAAAAAAAGAATGGATTAATGAATTAAATGTATTCCCGGTTCCGGATGGTGATACAGGAACAAATATGACATTGACAATCATGTCGGCAGCAAAAGAGGTAGGGGGAATAGCCAACCCTGAGATGGAAACTATAGCAAAGGCTATTTCCACAGGTTCCCTGAGAGGTGCCAGAGGAAATTCCGGTGTTATTCTGTCTCAGTTGTTCAGAGGTTTTACAAGAGAAATCAAGAAAGTCAATGAAATAAATGTTGAAGCTTTATCAAGAGCCTGTGTCAGAGCTGTGGAGACAGCTTACAAGGCAGTTATGAAACCTAAGGAAGGAACAATTCTGACTGTTGCAAAAGGGATGGCTGACAAGGCGTGTGAACTTATGGGGGAAAGTGATGATTTGGTTTATGTGATAGACGAAATCATTAAACATGGTGATTATGTATTGAGCCAGACTCCGGAGATGCTTCCGGTGCTGAAACAGGCAGGGGTTGTGGATTCCGGCGGACAGGGTCTGATGACTGTAATTAAAGGAGCTTATGATGCTCTTTTAGGAAAAGAAATAGACTATACTTTAGAAACTGCACAGCCTGCAGGCAGTGTATCGACCGATGAAATTCCATTAGATGAAGTGGATATTAAGTTTGGTTACTGTACAGAATTTATTATTAATCTTGAACATGAAATGCCTTTAGCAGAAGAAAAAGCATTTAAAGGATTTTTGGAGTCTATCGGTGATTCTATTGTTCTTGTTGCTGATGATGAAATTGTAAAAGTACATGTTCATACCAATGAGCCTGGTGTTGCAATTACAAAAGCTTTGACATATGGTTCTCTTTCAAGAATGAAGATTGACAATATGAGAGAAGAACATCAGGAAAGATTAATTAAGAATGCTGAGAAAGTTGCAGCACAGCAGAAAGCCGAAGAAGAACAGGCAAAGGCAGAGGAACCTAGAAAAGAATACGGATTTATTGCAGTGTCAGTAGGCGAAGGTCTTGATGAGATTTTTAAAGGACTGAATGTGGACTATATTATTTCCGGTGGACAGACAATGAATCCAAGTACGGAAGATATATTAAATGCAATTGACAAAATTAATGCAGACAATATCTTTGTACTTCCAAATAACAAGAATATTATTCTGGCAGCACAGCAGGCAGAAAGTCTTGTGGAAGATAAAAATATTGTTGTGGTACCTTCTAAGACAATTCCACAGGGAATTGCTGCCATGATTGGATTTGTTCCGGACAGCTCCGTTGAAGAGAATAAGGAAGCAATGATTGAAAGCATGTCATATGTTAAAACAGGAGAGATTACTTATGCGGTAAGGGATACGGTAATAGATGACAAGGAAATCAAAGAAGGAAACATTATGGGAATTGGTGATGATGGGATTCTTTCTGTAGGCGAAGAAATTGCAGACACAACTGTGGAAATGATTAAAGAAATGCAGGATGAAGATTCAGAAATTGTAAGTATTTATTATGGAGCAGATGTAACGGAAGAGGAGGCTAATAAACTGGCTGACAGGATAACAGAAGAATTACCTGATGTTGAAGTGGAAGTATATCCGGGAGGACAGCCAATTTACTACTATATTGCATCAGTGGAATAAAACGGAGGAAAAATGGAAGAGGTATTTGTTGAACGCATTATTAAAAGAAGGACAAGCGGAACGGGAATATTGCTCCGATTATTATCGGTCTTAATTGTTTTAATTAGTATGTTTGCAATTTTCTTTTTGGGAATGCTGGGAATTACAATTACGGTTTTGCTGGGATATCTGGCATATCTTTGCTGGTCTTATACAAGTATAGAATATGAATATTCGTTTTTGAACGGAGAACTGACTATAGACAAGATTATGGGACAGCGAAAAAGAAAAACAGTTGATACTTATGATGTAAAGAAGGCTGAAGTTGTTGCACCATCATCTTCTGATGAAATTATCAGAAGGATTGGAAATATAAAAAAAATAGATTATTCAAGCGGATATAAGAGCAATAGTCTGTATTCCATTATCGTTAACAATGGTGCGGGAACTGTTCAGGTTATTTTTGAACCGGATGAAAAGATGCTTGATGCAATGTATCATGTTCGACCAAATATAGTAAAGAAAGCATAGATAATGTGCGCGGTATGGCTATCTGTCATACCGCTTTTTTATTATATAGGAAATTCCTCTGAATTTCCTATATAATAAAAAACGCTCCGCTATGGATGCGCACAAGAGCGAAAAGGCATTTTGTCGCAAAAAGCGACCGCGCTTGGCGCTGGAATATGCTTTAGCACATTCTTTCTTGCTACATACAAATACGTGGAAGAGAGAAAAGATAAGCAATTCGCGTAATACTTTGAAATCTATTTAGAATATGTTAATATATTCATTGACAAGGCATTATTTTTTTGTTAGTATTTTTTGAAATATAACTTTTTGAGGTGAAGTCATGTTATATGAAATATATTAGCATGAATACTTAAAAATTATTTACAAAAATGAGAAAAAGAAAGAGAGGAACAGACCAGTGGGAAAGATTATTGGTGAAGGAATTACATTTGATGACGTATTGTTAGTGCCACAATATTCAGAAGTGACACCGAATATGGTTGATTTATCAACTTATCTTACAAAAAAAATCAAATTAAACATTCCAATGATGAGTGCCGGAATGGACACAGTTACAGAATACAGAATGGCTATAGCGATGGCGAGACAGGGTGGTATTGGAATTATTCACAAGAATATGACAATAGAACAGCAGGCTGACGAGGTAGATAAGGTAAAGCGTTCTGAAAATGGTGTTATTACGGATCCTTTCTACTTATCTCCAGAGCATACATTAAAAGATGCTAACGATTTGATGGCTAAATTCAGAATTTCAGGTGTTCCAATTGTTGTGGGAAGAAAGTTGGTTGGAATTATTACAAATCGTGATCTCAAGTTTGAAACAGATGAGACAAAACTTATCAAAGATTCAATGACATCCGAAGGGCTGATTACTGCTAAGGAGGGAGTTACTCTCGAGGAAGCGAAGGCCATTCATGCAAAATCAAGAAAAGAAAAACTTCCGATAGTAGATGAGGAAGATAATTTAATGGGACTCATT
>JAUUNJ010000382.1 GCA_030844625.1 Roseburia sp.
TGCGGAAATTCCATTTACGGACTTCTCTACACATGGAGGACCGGAAGAAGATCCTTATTATACAGTAGCTCGATCACCTTTGGCGTGCAAAGAAACTATTATGATTCCTTGGAATAATTTTGAGGTTCTTGAGGAAACATTTGATAAGTATCATGATATTATTGCGGGAATTCACTTTGAGGGTATTGTGTGGAATCATGAAGGTCTATATCCAAAACCGGGATTTGTTGAGAAAATTAGGGAATTATGTACGAAGTATAATATTGTAATGTGCATGGATGAGGTCATTACTGGATTTAGAGTAAATATTGGAGGAGCACAGACTGTTCTCGGAGTTACACCTGATCTTTGTACAATGGGTAAGGCAATATCAAATGGTATTCCGGTATCGTGTGTGGGTGGTAAGAAGGAGATCATGGATTGTATCAGGGGAAATAAAGTGCTTGTTCCGGGTACGTATCCTGGATATGGACTTGGCATGGCTGCGGTTCTGGCAACCCTTGACGAGTTGACAAAAGATGATTGTGCAGTTTATAAACAGGTATTCAAAGTACAGGAAAAGATTATGGATGGCCTTGTGGAAATCTCTAGAAAGTATGATATACCACTTACAATTACGGAAGCAAATGGAGTTTTTGATACATTATTTGGCATTCCGGGTGGCAGACGGAGATTATATACAGATGGAGAACTGGTGGGATTTGATAAAAACATCGTTAATAATTTCCAGAGGTATATGCAGGAGAATGGTGTGTTCCTAATGTTTGGTGGAAGATGGTACGTGAACGCATCTCATACAATGGAAGATGCCGAGAAGACGCTTGCTGCTGCGGATAAAGCCATGAAGGCATTAAAAGAAAATAATTACAACTATATAGCGAAATAAATATTATGTGAATCGAAGAGGATTGCATCTACAAAGGGGTAGAGCAGTCCTCTTATTGATTATGATAGGGAAGGAGATGATAGTATGTCGTTAGGATTAGTAAGTGTATTGTTAATCTTATTTGTTGTGATAGGGGCAATTGCTACAAAGAGAGTAGAAATATGTTTGTTTTTGGCATGCTTGATAGGAGCAATTGTTCTATATGGTACACATGCATTGTCAGAGTTAGGTGGTATTTTTGTAGAGGCACTGGAAAATAATGCATGGGTTATGTTGATAGTGTTATTACTTGGTGGGTTTATAGCATTATTGCAGTCCTCTAATGGGCATCTGGGATTTTCTAAAATAGTTGATAAAATTTGCGATACAGAACGAAAAACATTACTTATGACATTTTTAATGGGTGTTGTTATTTTTATTGAAGAACTTCTTAATGCAATGACAATTGGAGCTTGTATGAAGACACATTACGATAAAAAGAAGATACCAAGAGAGACATTGGCCTATCTTTTAGACGCAACAGGTGGTCCTATTTGTGTGATGATTCCGATATCTGGCTGGGGTGTTTGCCTTATGAGTATGTTTGTACAGGAAGATGCATTCTTGTCTCTTGGTAGTAATCATATCAAATCTTATTTAAGTGCAGCACCTTTTTGTTTTTATCCCATTGCTACATTGATTATTGTATTTCTTTTCTGTATGGGAATTATGCCCAAACTTGGAGGAATGAAGAAAGCATATAAACGTGTGGAAGATACCGGAATGGTGTATAGTGAGAAAAGCAAAAAATATAATCAGACGATTTCAGAGAACGTAGTAGATGGTAAAATCATTGACTTTATAATTCCGGTAGGAGTCTTGATTGCATTAACGGTTATTACGGGAGATTTAATTACGGCTGTAATAGGAGCGATAGTTGTTTGTGCAATTATGTATATTCCTAGAAAAATTATTTCGTCAGAAGATTTATTTCCGATACTCTCGAGAGGTTTTTCGGATATGTTAGTTGTTGATATTGTACTTTTATTAACGTTTGTGCTCCAAATTATAACGGGAAAAATGGGAATGACAGACTATATTATCGAAAAAGTTCAGCCATATATGATTGGTTCCTTGTTTCCGGTGATGATTTTTGTGTTGGTTGCCGTATTGTGTTTTTGCACAGCCTCGCTTGTTGGCGTGTGTGCCTTGGTTGCACCGATTGCATTTCCACTAGGTGCTATCTTAGGTGTAAATACATTGCTTGTCATGGCTGCAATTATGTCAGGTGCAGGATTTGGCTCTCATGCTTGTTTCTATTCTGATGCAACGCTTGTGTCGTCGCGAATAGCGGGAATCGATAATTTGGAACATGCGACTAGTCAGTTGCCGTATGTCATTATAGCAGCAGCAATTAGTTTAGTTGCGTTTATAGTTGCCGGTATCGTTATATAATTAAATTTACTATGAATTGTGATAGAAATAGTGTGTAGTAGAAAAGAGGAATGAGTATGAATAAAAAAAAATACGTTGTTACGATTGCTAGACAATTTGGAAGTATGGGAAGACCGATTGCTATGAAATTGTCGGAGATATTAGGGATTGAATTCTATGATAGAGACATTGTGGATCAAGCGGCTGAAAAATTGAATTTGCCTGTATCTATTGTAGATGAAAATGAAGAAACAGCAAAGGAACTTAAGAACAATTATTCAAGAATGCAATTTCCACTCGGCCGTCAAAAATCCACAGAAGTACAGGATAAAATCTTTGAGGCCCAGAAGAATATCATTAATTTCATGGCGGAAAAAGAAAGTTGCATTATTGTTGGACGGTGTGGTGATTTTATACTTTCGGAAATGGAAAATACGATGCATATTTATATTTATGCACCTTATAACATTCGGTTACAGCATTGTACTGATGAATTAGGGCTTTCGGTTGACGAAGGAAAACGAATGATTAAAAAGGTTGACGAAGCAAGAGAAGCTTATCATTTGCAATATGCGGGGTTTAAGCCAGATGATTACAACCACAAGGATTTAATGATAAACTCCAGTCTGCTGGGAGTAGATGGTACAGCAGAATATTTAGCCACATTAATTAAAAAGAAATTTTGTTTATGATGAAAAAAGATTTTGAAAGCATCCTGCAGATAATATGCTGTAGGATGTATACATATATCAGGAGACTTCATTCATGGCGAGTGGAGTCTCTTTTATTTTGCATTGTATAATAGAAAAAGTATTAGTTGAACAGAGGTTGGAATGATGATAAGATTTAGTTGGGACAATAGTGAACACATGTGTTCACATTTTATAACTAAGAAGTAATGGAATGGAGAGGTGCTTATGGCAGATAAAATTGGAACCGATGAATATGGGGAAATACTTAT
>JAUUNJ010000383.1 GCA_030844625.1 Roseburia sp.
ACAGAAGAGTACAGGGTTGGATCTTAGAGTTTTTGAGGATGCAATTACTTTTAAAATCGCACTTATGGTTGTTAAATACATGAAGTACATGGACAACACAGATTTTTAACAAAGTAGAATTATAGTAGAAGTGAAAAGCGGAATTTTTAGAAAGGTTCGCTTTTCACTTTTAGTGCGTTTTGACAACGGACAGATATTGATAGAAAAGTGACAAAGAAAATGATAAGGCGGCAATGGTGCTGTCTTAGTCTTTAAATTACAGAAGGAGAATAAGGATGATAGAAATAGAAGGTGTAAGCAAGTCCTATGGCAACGGGGCTCCGGCACTGAATAATTTAGATCTTAATATAGATGATGGAGAGTTTGTTTTTGTTGTGGGAGCCAGCGGTTCAGGAAAATCCACATTTATTAAATTGTTATTAAAGGAATTAAATCCTACAGAAGGAACTATATATGTAAACGAACAGAATCTCTCAAAACTGAGATCAAGAGGAGTTGCAAAGTATAGAAGAAAAATAGGTGTTGTATTTCAGGACTTCAGACTTTTGCAGGACAGGGATGTGTATTCCAACATTGCTTTTGCTCAAAGGGTAATCGGTATTCCTACAAGGGAAATAAAGAAAAATGTGGCACGCGTATTGTCCCTGGTGGGGCTTTCGGAAAAATATCGTTCAAACCCAAATGAACTGTCCGGAGGGGAACAGCAGAGAGTGGCACTGGCAAGGGCATTGGTAAATCAGCCGGAAATATTACTGGCAGATGAGCCGACAGGAAATCTGGATCCGGAAAATTCATGGGAGATTATGAAACTTCTGGATAAAATTAACCAACAGGGAACCACCGTCATTGTAGTTACGCATAATATGGATATTGTACAAAAAATGAACAAAAGGGTAATTACAATGAAAAAAGGTGTCAAGGTGAGTGACAGCAAGGTGGAGGAGTAATATGAACGTAAGAACAGCAAGATACTGCCTCAATCAGGGGCTTGTAAACATAAAGAGAAATAAATTATTTTCGTTGGCATCCATTGGTACGATAGCTGCCTGCGTATTTCTGATTGGAGTTATTTTTACTATTATTATTAATGTTAATTATATGGAGAAGACACTGGAGCAGAAGGTTGCGGTTACTATATTTTTCGACAAGGGTCTCGAACAGGCAGGAATAGATGCGATTGGAGAACAGCTTAAAGCCGATAATATGGTTGACAAATATACATATACTTCTGCGGAGGAAGCATGGGAGAATTTTAAGGAGGATTATTTTGCAGAAGATCCGGATCTGGCTTCCGGATTTGCAGAAGACAATCCATTGGCAGATTCCGCATCATACACAGTGTACTTGAAAAATATTGAAAATCAGGATGCTTTTGTCAAGAAAATGCAGGGGATAGATGGCGTCAGAAAGGTAAAATATTCTGATCAGGCAAAGCAGACCCTTTCCAATGTGGGAAGACTGTTGGGATATGCTTCTGTGGCACTAATAATTATTCTTCTGGGTGTGGGAATTTTTTTGATCAGTAACACGGTTATGATAGGCATTTCAGTAAGACGACATGAAATTAAAATTATGAAGCTTATTGGTGCCACCAATAGATTTGTAAGGGCGCCTTTTGTAATAGAAGGTGTAATTATCGGATTGGTGGGCTCAGCAATTCCACTGATAATTATAAGGTTAATATACAACAGACTTGTAGATTTTATTATAGGAAAGTTTGGTATATTGGCAAATAATATACCTTTTGCATCTGTAAATCAGATTTTTACAATTCTGCTTCCATTGGGTCTGGGAATCGGGGCAGGAATCGGTCTTATTGGATCGGCAGTTTCGTTGAGAAAGCACTTAAAGGTTTAAGAGGAGAAAACGTATGAAGAAAAAATCAAAAATATTTAGTGTTGGTCTATCGTTTGCACTGATTGCAGCAATGACCTGCTCATCAGTTTTGGCAACAGTAAGTGAGGAAAAAGGAAAACTTTCCGATTTGAATAAACAAAAGCAGCAGGCTGAAAGTCAGAAGAATGAATTGGAATCCTCCAAGGCGGAAGCTGAGTCTTATATTAAATCAGTGGATACTCAGTTAACGAATTTATCTACAGAAATATATGAGACAAACAAGAAGCTGGACAAGACAAAGAATCAAATTGAAAAAACGGAGAAAAAATTAAAAAAGGCGCAGGAAAGCATTAATGACCAGTATGCTGACATGAAACTTAGAATTAAGTATATGTATGAAAATGGTGACACACAGATGCTTGATCTTATATTAAATTCGTCAAGTATAAGTGATTTTTTAAATAAAGCAGAGTACATAACGGAACTTTCCCAATATGACAGAAAGATGCTGAATAAAATGAAAGAGACCAAACAGCAGATTGCAGATGCCAAGGAGTCTCTCGAAAAAAATCAAAAAAATCTTGTTGCTCTTCAGGAGCAGCAGGAGACCGATAAGAGTAAACTGGAAAAATTATCCGAATCAAAGAAGAAAGAGTTGGATTCTTATGAAAATCTGATAGCGGCAAATGAAGCATCAGCAGACGATTTAGAAGCTGAAATCAGTGCACAGGAGAAGAGAGTTGCAGCGGCAGAGCAGGCAAGCAGAGCTCAGGCAGAGAGAGAAAGTATTGCGGCTGCAAAAAAAGCGGCAGAGCAGAAAGCGAATGAGGAGGCTAATAAGGTAATAAACAGTGGAGGCACATCAACACCGCCCCACGTGGCGACTGTGTCAGGTTATACATGGCCGTGTCCGGGATATACAACGGTTTCTTCGGACTATGGGTACAGAAGTGATCCGTTTTCAGGAGCATCCACATTTCATTCCGGAATAGATATACCTGCACCTGCGGGAACTGCAGTGGTGGCAGCAGCATCAGGGACAGTAGAGTGGGCTAATTATAGCTCTTCTGCAGGAAACTGGATAGGTATTAATCACGGTAATGGTGTATATACTGTTTATATGCACATGTCTGCGCTGCTTGTATCGGCAGGTACGAGCGTAAATGCGGGACAGACAATCGGGCTGGTCGGAACGACGGGTTCTTCTACAGGTAATCACCTTCATTTCAGTGTAAGAAAGAACGGTGCATATGTAAATCCATGGAATTACGTGGGTAAATAAATATTAATATGGAATGTCAGGAGCATAAATGAAGAAAAATAAAAATCGCTTTGTGTTGGGATTTATTCTTGGAATGTTGGCAATGGTTGTGGTTGTTGCCAGTATAGGGGCAGGTATATAT
>JAUUNJ010000384.1 GCA_030844625.1 Roseburia sp.
GGTTTCTTCCATTTGTTTTTCTCCTGTTCATAATTATATTTATCGCTTTCATCATACAAATCCCTCTGTATTTCATAATACCAAAATCAACGGTCAATTCAAATATTTTTGCATATTAATTATTAATATATGTAATATTCTTGATGTAATTATGGCAGATTATAAAAAAGGGTTCCAGTATGTTTACCGAACCCCAGACACCATATCTTTTGTTTCAATTTATTTGACAGTCTGCCCTTATTTTAAAAGTTCCAAAACCTCATCCTTTGGTATGAGACCAATGGATTTATTTGCTTCTTTTCCATTTTTGAACACAATTAATGTAGGAATTGTCATCACATTAAATCTTATTGCCAGTTCCGGCTGTTCATCTACATTGATTTTACATATTTTTGCGTCCGCAACCTCATCTGCGACCTCTTCAATTACCGGTCCAAGCATCTTGCACGGTCCACACCACTCTGCCCAGAAATCAACTAATACAGGTTTGTCTGAATTTAAAACTTCGCTTTCAAAATTCTCTTTTGTTATGTGTAATGCTGCCATAATCTTATATCTCCTTTATCCTTTCATTATAAATATTTTTAAATATATTCTCCAACATATCTTACTGCCATTTATAGTATAACCAATTTTTAGTCGATATCCAATATTTTTTTATCTTTTCCGTCTTTCATTTATTAATTTTACACTCTGTATTATTCCTGACGGTAATATTGCTAAAATAAAAATCTGTATCAATACAATACCCGGAACCTGTGTAACACTGAATAATCTGTGTAATGCCGGAATAAACAATACCAATGCTATAAATGCAACTCCGCCCAAAAATGCAAAAATACTAAACGGATTCGATACCAGCCCGATTTTAAATATTGAATTTTTACTGCGGCAGTTAAATCCGTGAAACAATCTTGCTGTTGTCAGTGTAATAAATGCCATTGTAGAAGCTAATGCCGGACCTGTTTTTAATCCAATATAGTATGATACTATTGTTGCTGCGCCAATTAGGATTCCCTGCAGAAGTATTTTCCCCAGAAACTCTTTGGTTAATAATCCAACAGACGGATCACGCGGCTGCTCCTCCAAAAGCGAATCATCTGATGGTTCCATTCCAATCGCTATCGCCGGCAGGGAATCCGTCAGCAGATTCATGCATAATAGATGAACCGGAGCAAATGGTACCGGAAGTCCCAGCAGCGAAGTATACAGAACAGATAATATTCCTGCCATATTTCCCGAAAGCAAAAACATTATGGCATTTTTGATATTACGGAATACATTTCTTCCATTGGCTACAGCCTTAATAATTGTGGCAAAATTATCATCTGACAAAATCATTGCTGCTGCATCTTTTGAAACCTCTGTACCTGTAATCCCCATTGCCACACCAATGTCTGCTTTTTTCAATGCCGGTGCATCATTTACACCATCTCCGGTCATCGATACAATTCTTCCTTTTCTTTGCCATCCATCCACAATTCGTATTTTATTTTCCGGCGACACTCTTGCATACACTGAAATCTTCGTTATTTTACGATCCAGTTCTTCATCTGTCATTCCGTCCAGTTCCAAACCGGTTAGGGCAATATCTCCCTCCTTAAATATTCCTATCTGTCTGGCAATAGCAACTGCCGTTATTTTATGATCCCCGGTAATCATAACGGTACGGATACCGGCTTTCTCGGCATCAGCAACTGCCTGTGCTGACTCTTCTCTTGGCGGATCTACCATTGATATTAAACCAATAAATGTAAAATCCCTTTCTGTATCTATATTAAGCTGCTCATCTGACTCCTTATATGCAAAAGCCAATACTCTCAATCCGTTTTCAGAAAATATTTTATTCTGATTCTGAATCTTCTGACGTTCTTCTTCACCCATTGGCTTGATTGTATCCGAATATCGTACATTCACACACCGGTCAATCAATACGTCCACTACACCTTTCACAAGAATCGTGTTTACACCATGCAGCTTACACTTAATACTCATAAGTTTTCGGTCGGAATCAAAAGGAACTTCCTCTAATCTTTTTACTGATTCCCTGATATATTCTTCATGAATACCCGTTTCGTTAAAAATGCCATTATTGACCTTAATATTACGGAACATTTCCAGTAGTGCATACTCTGTAGGGTCTCCGATTCCCTTTCCATCAACAATACTGGAATCATTAGATAATACCGCATCATACAGCAGATATCTGTGAAGCTGATTTGTTATGTCAACGTTCTCTGTCCTCATTACCTTACCATCAGTATAAATTTCCTGGACAGTCATTTTATTCTGGGTAAGCGTACCTGTTTTATCAGAGCAGATTACTGAAACACACCCCAAACTTTCTACTGCTTTCAAATCTTTTATGATAGCATTTTCCTTTGCCATCTTGCCTGTTCCGATTGCCTGAACAATCGTTACGATGGAACCCAATGCTTCAGGAATCGCTGCAACTGCCAAAGCTACCGCAAACATCATTGAGTCGATAATTCCCATGTTTCTGTACATACAAAGCCCAAACACAACAACGCATATAATTATAATTGCAACGGCAAGTCTGCTGCTGAATTGATCCAGACTTTTCTGAAGGGGCGTTTTTCGCTCCTTTGCGTCATTCATAAGCCCTGCAATCTTCCCCAGTTCTGTTTCCATACCTGTAGCGGTGACAAGAACTTCCGCCCTTCCGTAGGTTACAAGGCTTCCAGAATGTACCATATTAACTCGATCTGCCAATGGCACCTGTCCTTCCAGCGTTTGATCCGACTTATCAACATCTGCTGATTCTCCAGTCAACGAACTTTCATTTACCTGAAGGGAATAATTTTTTAAAATTCTTCCATCTGCAACAATTAAATCTCCTGCTTCCAATAACACCAGATCGCCCGGAACGATTTCTCTTGATGGGACTTCTATCTTTCTTCCGTCACGCATTACCTTAGCATTGGGTGATGACAACTGTTTTAAACTATCAAGGGATTTTTGAGCTTTTACATATTGTACTGTTCCCAGAACAGCATTCATAATCAGCACTGCTATTATTACAATTGTACTTTCCACATTTTCAGAGAATGCTGAAACCATTGCTGCAATAATCAATATAATAACCAGCAAATCACAGAACTGCTGCAAAAACACCTGTAAAATACTTTTCTGTTTAGATTCCGTAAGAATATTTTCTCCTTTTTCTTCCCGAATCTTCTTTACCTGTTCTCCTGAAAGTCCAAAATCCGTTA
>JAUUNJ010000385.1 GCA_030844625.1 Roseburia sp.
ATAATGCTCATGTGTGATAAAGTAACACAACTAAAATAAAGAAAGACAGCCCACTATTCCGTAAAATAATGGAGTAATAGAGAAAACGTTTTTTCTATGCTAAAATAGGCATATAAAGTAGAATGACAATCAAGATATACAAGAAAGCACTTAAACTCTACCGTTTGTCATGTAATTGTATAGCTTACTTGCTAGAGTGCAAATGAGTATTTTGATAAGATTTATACACAAAATCAAAAGGAGGAACACATATGGAGTTCGCAGAAAAACTTATAACACTACGCAAAAGTAGAGAATTAACACAGGAACAACTGGCTGAGCAGCTTAATGTTTCAAGACAATCTATTTCAAAATGGGAAAGTGGGCAGGTCATACCCGAAGTAGAAAAGATTGTTGAACTAAGCAAAGTATTCGATGTTACCGTGGATTATCTGTTAAAACCATCAGAGATAGATGAATTATCGGTTAAAACAGAAATTCTGGAACAACAACAGAAACAGATGTTAGTTAGGGAACAGAAACGCACTCAAATTTCCAAAAATATTATGTATTCGATTGGAATTTATTTGATTTTTTTTGCGGTCTATTTCATTGGGCATTTCTATTTTGAAATATGGAATGCTTCTGTAATTCTTGCGGAATTACTCATTGCAACCGCGATTGTAGTTTTTGTTTGGGTAAGGAGTTTTTCCGACAAATCATAAAGAGATAGAATTTGTAGCAAACCCAGCCGAGCCTGTCAACGGTCAAGATGAACGGCGCAAATGCGCCGCCGTTGACAGCCCCGCCCGTCTTTGCTGTTCGGTAATCAAGAGGGCGACAGCACAAAATGCTGCCGCCCTCTGCCATTATTCAGAGAGGGCACTGAAAAACATACCATTTTTATTTTGACTTTAATAAAAAAGAAAAAATCCATCAGAGTTTTTATGATTCTGGTGGATTTTCTGTTAGACAAAATATAAATTGCTTGTCTTTTTCGGCCAAAGTTCTTATTTTTCATTCATTAATTTAATTATTCTCTTAAGATTTACTGCAAAGATCGTCATTGCTCCTTGCATTTCCATACAAATAAGACCTGATGATGACGCTACGTCATAACCATGCCGATGTTTTAGTTCGCTGTTCTTAGCTTCTATTTTATAGCGTTCCCGCATTTTTTCTTTGAAATGCTCAGTTTCCTGAAATTTAACCTGTTCACTGTGGGAATCGCAAATGATTGTTTCTGTGTATGTTTTCTTTTTGGCTCCTTCTTTATAACAGCCACCACGATAAGGACAACATTTACATTTTTCAATATCGAAAAAATAGACCATACGTGGGTTTTTGTTTTTTTATCTTTTTTCCTTTTATCGAAATATTTATGAATGGCTAAATGTCCGGCTTTACACTGATACATTCCGGCATCTTTATTAAATTCAAACTCATCTTCCTTTCTTCGGTTACCTTGTGTAATAATTGGATTTAGTTTTGCTATCAGTTCATAATCACCTTCTTTTGCTGCCTCGATATTTTTCTTTTCAGAATAAGCCATATCTCCAATGACTGATTCAATCTGTATCCCAGCAGCTTTACTTTTTTGTACAAGTTTTGGCAGTTCTTTGCCATCTGTTTTTTCGCCGCTGGTGATTGTGGCAGCTGTGATGATCCGTTCTTCTGTCATTGCTATGTGTGTTTTATATCCAAAAAATGAAGTGTCGGCTGTCTTATGACCAGTTTTTGCATCTTCATCCTTTGAAGTTTCTAAATGTTCCATGTCATCAGTGACAGATTCTTCTAGTAGATTTAATTTTTCCTGCACTTTTGGATAACTGCAGATTTCTTCATTTCCTTTTACAACATCAATAAGCTGTTTACAGTATTTTAGTTCTTTTTCTAAAGAATCCTCTGTGTTTTTATCAGGAAATTTTTCTTTCATTGTTTCATCAATCTCATAGATGCTACGGCGCAGTTTTTTTGATTGTTCCTGGAGTACTTGACGGGGAGTCTTTTGATTGTATCTTGATTTTGTATGCGTAGCATCCACAATAATGGATTTTGACTTAATAATTCCTTTTTCTAATGCTAACTGAACTGTTTTGGCAATCAGCATATCCAAAAGATTCATATCCTTTAAACGCAGCTTCCGAAATTTTGTCAATGAACTTGGATTTATAACTTCATCTTCTGGAGCCATGTCCAAAAAAATATTTAAAAGACATATTGTATTTAGAACGTTCAACCACATCAACATCTGATAAATCATAAATTGATTTTAAAAGAAGATATTTAAACATTCGGATAGGTGGAACTGCATTTCGTCCGTTATCCAGACAATAATTAGCAAGCAATTCATCATAAATAAAGTTAAAATCAACCAATTCTTTTATCTGCCGGAGAAGATTATCTTTCGGGATTACTAATTCATATATTTCCATGTATGGACTTAGCATCAATTTCTGCTGTTGTTCGATCATAAAAACACCGCCTATATTTGATAGATACATTGTACCAAATATAGACGGTATAATCTACTTTTTCAGTGCCCTCGTCCTTGCTGGTGGGTAATCATAACCACCGGCTTAGCCGTTGGTTTGCTCACGCCCTATAAGGGCTTATTACCGGCTCTGGAGTCTAAAGACTCATCGAATGGTTCGCCAGCCGCAACGTCATTTACCTACTAAGCCCCTTGGGCTTATTCTGTCTGTTTGTTTTTACTGGCTCACCCGTGAACGGGTCAATATACTCTTTCAGAGTCATTTGATCATATTCCAAATCTTCTTTTAACTGATTTTGAATATATTCCTGTATTTTCTTTGCATTTTTGCCTACTGTATCTACGTAATATCCTCTGCACCAGAAATGCCTGTTTCCATACTTATATTTTAAATTCGCATGTCTTTCAAATATCATTAGCGTACTTTTTCCTTTTAAATACCCTACGAAACCTGACACACTTATGCTTGGTGGAATCTCTACTAACATATGTATGTGATCCGGGCATACTTCTGCTTCGACAATTTTTGCACCTTTTCTTTTACATAACATGCTTAATATATTAGCTATATCACGTTTTAACTGTCCATATATTAGTTTTCTGCGATACTTTGGTGCAAATAACAATGTGATACTTACAATTCCATTTCGTGTGTGCTAAACTATTTATATCCATATGGATACCTCCTCTGCTTGTAAGGTAGTGTCAAAAACTACCCATTTTATTGTTCTAAAATTCTTTTAAAACCTTGA
>JAUUNJ010000386.1 GCA_030844625.1 Roseburia sp.
ACCAGGTACTGGTAAATCATTTCGAGTTGTTAAGGCAATTTTATCACAATTAGCGGGAAGTTTTGTTGTTACAGATCCAAAAGGAGAATTATCGCAACAGACTGGGCAGTTTATGGAAGATAACGGTTATGGAGTGTTTGTGATTGATTGCGAATCGGAAGCAGGAATGACAAACAGCCATCATTTTAATCCATTTGATTATATTGAAACGGAATCGGATATTTTAAGTTTATGTGAAATTTTGTTCAAGGCAACGAAAAATAAAGATGCATCAACCGGTGAACAGTTTTTCGAGGATATGGCGCAAGTGTTGTTGACTGCTATCTTTTATTTGATGCATTACACATATCCGAGATCAAAAAAGAACTGGAAAAATTTTGTAGAGCTTCTAAATTGTGATACTGTTCGGGCCAATCCCCAGACAGGCGCAATTGACATATCCGATCCGGATTGCCTGATGCAGCGTTTTATCCGAGCAAATAATAAATGGAAAGAAGATCACGATGGAAAAGAATTGAAGGGATTCAGGGATGTTGAAAAAATTTATACAAATGCCCAGGAAACAGCATCATCTATCGTTTCGTCGCTGGATGCACATTGTAAATTTATGAAATTGGATTGTGTAGTAGATCTGCTTTCAAATGATGATTTGAATTTTGTCGAGACATTTGGACGTGGACGATCTACAAAGAGATCACCTACAGGAAAATATATACTTTACATGCTGACATCTGAAAATACCAGACATTTTGACTGGATTCCATCTATGATCTATGCGTTATTCATAGATAAGATTTATTCATTAACAAAAAATGATCCTTCATTGCATCAGACGTTACCGAATCATTTGACTCTTTTGATGGATGAATTTGCAAACGTAACACTTCCAGATTCTTTTGTGGGATTAACTTCTACGATGAGATCGAGAGGTATCAGTGTTGTAATTATTGTGCAGAATTTATTGCAATATAAAGATAAGTTTCCGCAAAATGATCAGGACAAAAATTTAAGAGCTAATATGTCAACAACAATTATTCTTGGTGGTCCAGATGAGGATAGCTGTAAAACTTTGTCCGAAGAATTTGGTAAGCATACTATACATAAGCAGACAACAGGGTTGACCAGAGGGGGACAGGGAAGTTCATCTGAAAATGAAGATGTGATGGAACATTATTTGTTTCCCGCACAGGATATCTATGGCATGGCGAAAGATGGGCCATGTGCAATCAACGTAAAAGGTGCGGATCCTCTTTGGGTTAACAAGGTGCAACTTCAGAATAGCGTTTTATGTCCTCTTTTAACACGTAAAAACCCGTATGTTGTAAAGAAAAAGATTGATGTAACAATGAAAGAGTATGATTACGATAAATCAATCTACGAACAACTTCCTGATTTTCAATCTGGCAAAGCAGCGGAGATTTATCTGCAGCAGTGTGAAGATGCGGGAATTCAAATAATTAGCCTTGATGACATGGAGTTAGATTCACTGATTGTTTTAAAAGAGCATGGTAAGAAAATTCCGGGGAAAAATGCTGGAACAAATGAATTTTGGAGAAATATTGTAAAAAACAGAAATCAGATCATTGAGGAGGATAAAAAAAATACAATCGACTTTGATCAGTATTCTGATGAACAGATCATAGTTATTCAGAGGTTAAGAAATAGTGGTTTCGAACCCAAACAGATAAATGCTTTGATGGAATTGGTTAAGGCTGGATATGATTACGACAATCTTATCAAGTATTTTAATGAAGATATGGCCGTTGATGAAATACAGATGTTTGCTCATCGACTGGCAAACATGAAAAAACAAAACACAGGAGGAAATTAACATGGTAAAAAATATTTTTAAGAAAGTAAAAGACGGTTGCAAAAAATTTAAACAGGCTGTATCAGCTACGACGATGGCTATAGTTAATGCGGTTGTGTTTGCATATATTCTATGTCCTATTCCAGTATATGCTGATCCTAAAGGCAATACTTCATACCTTAATCCGATTAACAATTTAAAAACGGTTGCTTTGGCAATAGTGGGGGCGTTCGGAGGAGTTATACTTATATATGGAATTGTAAAGTTTGCAGAATCATTCCAGAAAAAGGATCAAAATGGAGAGTATAACGCTCTATATACTATTGGTGCCGGTGGTATTATGGCTTTTGGTTCAATTATTTTGGGAATTTTACAAGGTTAGCACTTTATTGCATGAAAAAAGAAGTTAATAGATTTGTTTGACTTTATCATATTATCGAAAAGGGGACAATATGACAGAAGATATATTTAATGCAGCGTATAGTATATGGAATAGTTTGATTGAAATTGCTATGACACTATTTACCACATCGCCAACAGCCGCGAATGGTGATGTGTATAGCACATGTAAATCAATATTTGATTCAATATCAGACATTGCGATTCCTATAGCTACTGTATTTTTCTTGATTGCAATTTGTAAAGAGGTAATTTCCACAGCCCCAGAACAACAACTAAAAAAATTTTTGAATGATGTCTTAAAATTCTGCGTTATGATAGGTGTACTTGTAAATCTATGGGATGTTATGGGATATATTATGCAGATCGCAGATGGATTAACAGATAAAGTGGCAAGTAACGCGAGTGCAACTTACAAAATGGAAATGTCTGATAATCTGAAGGATATTATTACAGAGGTGAGCAATTTATCTCCAACCACTCAAATTCATTTTACCAGTTTTGGTTCAGATTTGATTTCTTTTGCTAAAGAGTTTCTTGACATAGCGATGACAAGATTATTGTTTTTTATCGCAGCAATCGTAACTCTTGGAGTGATTGTGGCTGCATGTGTTTCCATTATTAATAGCGCATATCAACGCATATTAAAACCTTTGGTAATACTGCCCTTCTCAAGCATTACTGTTGCGATGGCATCTGGATCACATGAGGCAGAGCGAGTTTCAACAAGTTATATTAAAACTTTCTTTGGACTCTGCCTCAGTGGCGCGTTTATGGTTGTTAGTGTAAAACTTGGTGTTGCTTTAACAAATGGTGGATTTATTAGTCCACCAGATGATGCATCAATCAATACAAAGGTACTTTTTATAGCTGTTGAAAATATGGTAACACCAACAATTATTGCAGGGTTAGTAAAAGCAACTGATAGCACAATTGCAAGATTTTTATAACGAATGAAAGAGGTGATAATATGGCATCAATGAATAGAAATGTCAGTCTTGAGGAAATCAACA
>JAUUNJ010000387.1 GCA_030844625.1 Roseburia sp.
GCTATAGATATAAATACGCCTAGTTCATCTCTTCATAATATTATAAAAGATATAGAATCGAATATAGTTGTTACTGATGAAAAGAATATTAGTACCCTTATAGAAAAAATGGGAGATAGTGAGACGCATATAATATGTTTTAAAAACCATGCGAAAAGAATGTTTATAGAATACGGTAAGGCAGTAAGTTTACCTCAAACTATTTCTGTTGAAAATGTATCGCATATTATCTATACATCTGGTAGTACTAATATTCCGAAAGGGGTTTTAGCCAGCAGAGATTCATTAATTCATTTTATTTCCTGGGAATATGAAATGTTGCACATTAATGGTGGACCGATCCATACTGCACAAATTTCAGCTCCATGGTTTGATCCTTATGCTAGAGATGTGTTTTTACCATTGTTTTATGGAGGTTGTATTTGTATTCCAAATAAGAGACAAATGTTTGAATCAAAAGCATTCTTTGAGTTTGTGAAAAAGAATTCGGTTAATATTATCCACATTGTACCCACCATTTTTCGACACATATTTTTGAACCAAATATACTATGATAGCGAAGGTATAGAACATATTTTGCTGGCTGGTGAAATGGTTTATGGAAATGATATTAAAAAGTATAAAGAAAGATACCTAAAAGGTAATTTATATAATTTATATGGTCCGACAGAGACAACAATGTCCAAGTTCTATCATCCAGTTACGGAGGAAGATGCATTATTTGATCGTGTGCATGTTGGAAAACCGCTTCCAGATACATTTTGTAAAATAATTGACGATGAGAAAAAAGAACAACCATTTGGTGTTGAAGGTGAAGTTGTTATTTGTACAAAATATGCGTCACTAGGCTATTTGAAAAGACCAGAATTAAATACTTACCATTTCTTTCGTAACCATGATAATTTTATAGAATATAGAACAGGCGATTTGGGAATTTTACATAGCAAAAATGATCTTGAAATTATTGGAAGAAAGGACCATATGAAAAAAATTTATGGACAAAAGGTGCATTGTGAAGAAATTGAAGCTGTTTTATTATCCTATTCTGAGATTAAAAGTTGCGCAGCGTATGTGAAAGAAAATGAGGTTTTTGCATTAATTGAAATAAAAACAAATTTTCAATTTGATTTTCTTCAGGATCTTCTAAATAAATGTCTTATTAGATATAAAGTACCAAGCGAAGTGATTATCGTACATGAAATTCCATTAAATAAAAATGGGAAAATTGATAGAAAAAATATTTCAAATGTTGAAAAATCAAATATTATAAAACGTTTTCCGATCAAATTGAATTAATATTGTTTTTAAGAAGGGTAGTTAATATGAAAAAATCGGTTTTAGTTATAACTAACAACGCAACTTGTAATACCAATTTTCAAGGGGCAGCTCACTTGGAAAAATACTTTGTGGATAATAAATGGGAAATAAGTGATAGTTTAGAAGATGGAGATTATGAGTATGTAATTTTTCATGGTTGCGGAGTTCTCATGGCATTTTTAAACAAATGCATTAACACATTAAAAATGTTGCAAGCATTAAAATTTCCTATGGAAAAAGTATATATATTAGGATGTATTGCAAAAATATATTATAACGAGTTAAAAGAATATGTACCTGAAGAAAACCTAATAGAAAAAGCCCACGAAAAACAATTAGATGAAATTTTCCATAATCATATAAGCATAAATGATATAAAACCGATAAATTCAATGAATTTACCAGTGTCTCCGGATAGAGAAATATTTTATATAAAAATAGCAGAAGGTTGTCTTAAAGAATGTACATATTGTGTTATAAAAAATGCAATGCCTAAATTTAAAAGTACGCCAAAAGAATCAATTATTGAACAGTTTAAAATAGCATTACTCAATAATAAAAGACATATTTTTTTCATAGCTGAAGATTCCCTTTGCTACGGTTATGATACGGGGATCACTATTTTTGAAGTAATAAACGAAATGATAAAAATAGATCCGAATTTTACTCTTGCAATTGATCAATTTCATACCCGCTGGTTTTTAAAATATTATGAACAAATCGTCTGGTTGTGTGAAAATGGTTATATTGATAAGCTTTATCTTTCAATACAACATGTTAATAATGATATTTTAAAACGAATGGGACGCAAATCAGACTTTAACGAAATATATATAAAAATAAAGGAGTTAAAAAGAAGGTTTTCCAATATTGATTTCTACACTGATTTTATTGTAGGATTTCCTGGCGAAACAGAAGAACAACATCAGCAAATGGTTGATTTTATTAAACAGGACAATTGCTTTACCTGCATACAGCACATTGCTTATAGTGATAGTAAATACGCTAGTTCATACCATTTTCCTAATAAAATATCACAGTCTGTTATTACGAAAAGATGGATGACAATAAATAATTTATCGAAATCGAAATCTTTATATAGAGAAAAAAGTGACCATCAATCAGGTGATAAAAAATTTCTCGATGATATTACTCAATTAGTTGTATTAAAGCAAGATTATCAAATTTGTAAAAATTCATATAATATTTTAAAAGAACTATAATATTACATTTAGAGGACAGAAAATGATTATACTATTCGTTATTTATATTGTGTTTATTTCTTTAGGACTACCAGATTCATTGTTAGGAGCTTCTTGGCCCGTAATACATAGTGAACTTAATATTGCAGAAAGTTTTGCATCTATTTATAGTATTATAGTAGGAATGAGCACTGGAGTTGCAAGCTTTCTATCGGGTCAATTGATAAGAAAATATGGGACAGCAAAAATTACATTTATTTCAATACTATTGACATCCATAGGGTTGATAGGAATCAGTTTTTCAAATGGAATAATTGTTCTCGGCGTATCATATATTATTCTCGGTTGTGGGGCTGGAGCAATTGATACAGGATTAAATAATTATGTTTCGATTCATTATAAAGCCTCCCATATGAATTGGCTTCATTGCTTTTGGGGAATCGGTGTAACAGCTGGACCGATAATATTATCATTTTTCCTTAATGGTAATGATTTTGGCTATTGGAGAAATGGATATAGAATAATTGCTTTCATCCAATTTGCCATTGCAGTTATTGTTGGGTTTGTCCTGAAAGACTGGATGAAATTAGAAAAAGAGATTTCTACTTCTAATCAAGAAAATGGCGCAGATGAAAAAGGTTTTAAAGAAATCATTAAAATAAAAGGTGTTATTTTAAGTATATTTTCATTAGGCTGTTATTGT
>JAUUNJ010000388.1 GCA_030844625.1 Roseburia sp.
CTTTTATTTTATTTACGCGTGTGACATGCCAGACAGCCATGCCTGCATGTACCCTCCGGCAGCCACCGCGACAATGATTGAAATTTGCTAAATGCACTTCAATCATTACTGCTGCATTTTGATAATTTCATCAATATCAAGACCAAGATCATCCGCATCAAGGTCTCCTACAAATACATCGCAGTCTTTTCCAAGAGCATCTGGAATAATTGAGAATGTATTTGAAATACCATCCTGTGCATTTTCAAATGGTATCTTAGATACTGATGCCAGTGATGATACAGCACCATGAGTATCTCTTCCATGAAGTGGGTTAGCACCTGGTGCAAATGGCTGTCCTGCCTTTCTTCCATCAGGTGTGTTACCTGTATTCTTACCATATGTTACGTTAGATGTAATTGTAAGAATTGACTGTGTCGGAATACTGTCTCTGTATGTGTAGTTCTGTCTTAAGTAACCCATGAACTTGTTAACAATCATTACAGCAAGGCTGTCAACTCTATCGTCATCATTACCATACTTAGGGAAATCTCCCTCTGTTTCATAATCTACTACAAGGCCATCTTCATCTCTGATTGTCTTAACCTTTGCATACTTAATAGCTGAAAGTGAATCTGCTACGATGGAAAGTCCGGCAACACCTGTTGCAAACCATCTCTTAACATGTGCATCATGTAAAGCCATCTGAATTCTTTCATATGAATATTTATCATGCATATAATGGATAACGTTAAGAGCATTTACATATACTCCTGCTAACCATTTCATCATATCTTCAAATTTTTCCATTACTTCATCATAATCAAGATATTCTGAAGTGATTGGTCTATACTTAGGTCCTACCTGTACTTTAGTCTTTTCATCAACACCACCGTTGATTGCATAAAGTAAACATTTAGCAAGGTTTGCTCTTGCTCCAAAGAACTGCATTTCTTTACCAATTCTCATGGAAGATACACAACAAGCAATACCATAATCATCACCATGTGTAGCTCTCATTAAGTCATCATTTTCATACTGCATTGATGAGTACTCGATAGAAAGCTTAGCACAGTACTTCTTAAAGTTTTCAGGAAGTCTTGTTGACCAGAGAACTGTAAGGTTTGGTTCTGGAGCTGCACCTAAGTTTTCTAATGTATGAAGATATCTGAATGAGTTCTTTGTAACCATGTGACGTCCGTCGATACCAACACCACCGATTGATTCAGTAACCCAAACCGGGTCACCAGCAAAAATCTGGTTGTATTCAGGAGTTCTGGCAAACTTAACGCATCTTAACTTCATAATGAAGTGATCGATGAATTCCTGAATCTGTTCTTCTGTAAATGTTCCATTAGCCAAGTCTCTTTCAGCGTAGATATCAATAAATGTTGAAGTACGTCCAAGTGACATTGCTGCACCATTCTGTTCTTTAACTGCTGCTAAGTATCCGAAGTACATCCACTGAATAGCTTCCTGCACGTTCTGAGCCGGTCTTGAAAGATCAAATCCATAAATCTTTCCTAATTCCTTTAATTCTTTAAGAGCTCTGATCTGTTCTGAATACTCTTCTCTGTCACGAATAACTTCAGGTCTCATTTCTGTAGGTGTAGCAGCTTTCTGAGCTTCCTTATCAACAATAAGTGTATCAATACCATATAAAGCAACTCTTCTGTAGTCACCGATAATACGTCCACGTCCATAAGCATCAGGAAGACCTGTTACGATATGGTTTGATCTACATGTTCTGATTTCTGGTGTGTAAGCATCAAATACACCTGCGTTATGTGTCTTTCTATAATTTGTGTAGAAATCAACAACTTCAGGATCAACTTCATAACCATTGTCTGAACATGCCTTCATTGCCATACGGATACCACCGTTAACCTGAAGACCTCTCTTGAAAGGCTTATCTGTCTGGAAACCAACAATTGTTTCCTTGTCCTTATCTAAATAACCAGCTGCATGTGATGTGATAGTCTGAACAACCTTTGTGTCCATATCAAGAACACCACCTGCTTCTCTTTCCTTCTTTGTAAGGTCAAGTACCTGGTTCCATAAATCTGTTGTTGCCTGTGTAGGGCCCGCTAAGAAACTGGCATCACCATCATATGGTGTGTAGTTCTTCTGGATAAAATCTCTGACGTTGACTTCTTTTTCCCAATCGCCACTGTTAAATCCTGTCCATTCTTCTCTCATTTTCTTTTTCCTCCTAAAAATAAATGTAAAGCAAATTATATAGTGAATGACCATTAACAAAACTTCAGCAAATCTTCAACGGTCTTCTTTTTTGGAAGTTCCGGTTCCTCATCAGGATATCCTACAGCAATTAACGCCATAAGTAATTGTCCTTCCGGAACCTGAAGAATCTCAGCTGCCTTGTCGATGTCATACATTCCCATTATAACTGTTCCCAGGCCTTTATCGTTCGCTGCCAGACAAAACGTCTGAGTTGCAACGCCATTATCAAAAGCCTGCCAGTTGTCCTCACGAACAGTTGTGTAACTGCCGTCCCTTTCAAATCCTGAGCGCTTATCTACTATTAATGTAGCAATAAGCATTGGCGCTCCATCAATTATTCCCTGATTATGTGCACCACAACATTCCTTAGAAATGCGGTTCCTTATTTCAGGGTCCGTTATGGCAATATAACGGGTAGTCTGAGTATTTTTCCAAGAAGGTGCATAAGAAGCTGTGAGTACTAAATCTTCAATGATTTCTTTAGAAACCTGGTCAGACTTAAACTTTCTTACACTTCTTCTTGTTTTTATGCATGTTATAGCATCCATCGAATCATACCTCCATAGAATTATTAGTTAGTTTATGTTGGCACATCATATGAATCTACGGCAAAAAGACGCAGTAACACACATAAAACGTCATTTTCACTAACTGTGATTAATATAACACTTTATCTTTTGTTTTGCAACGCTAAGAAGGAATAAATTTAACTAAAAAAGTAACCGTTTTTAACCAGATAAAGTGCAAATATTAACTATGCTTTCATTACTCTGTAATTATATTCCATTACATTTTTCTTTTCTGTTGCATTTGCAACAGTTCGTTTTTTTTAGTATGATATAATCAAATAATATAAGGAGATTTATGATGGAAATAACAAAAAGCTGCCTTTTCTATAATATAAGTGAAGAAGATCAGGCTTCAATGATGCACTGTTTTAATACTTTTGAAAAGAAATATAATACTGGAGAAATAATATGCTTTTTCGATGAGGAT
>JAUUNJ010000389.1 GCA_030844625.1 Roseburia sp.
ATCGGATTACTCCTTGGCACAATATCCAACTTTCTCATATCCCATACATCTTTTTCATTTTCTGGAATATCTGCTGTTTTGCTCTTCACAACATACTCATAATACATTTTCAGAAAAGAAACCTGAGCACTACTTTGTTGTTCAACACTCCGCCTATCCGGTCTATTTCTTCTGACGTACAGTGCCAATCCTTTTTTATATAAAAATGCTTTATAGGTTCTCTCCAGTTCTTCCCATTTTTTATCAGTGATGCTGCTACAACTTGTACACTTCTCATTCAGAAATTCTTTCAATAGATCAAATCTGTAAATATCATTTACTACTGTTGATAATGATAAACGTCTGCATCTATCGTCGATATACCCATAAATCTCATCCTGTATCTTTTCATTAAGAATCTCTGATATGTAGTACACCCTGTTTTCCTTCCATTTCAGCCCTTCCAACTGTTTTTCTGTAGCTTGTTGATAACAGTCATAAGAAATCACATTAATATTACCTTTCATCGTCTTCTGCTCCTTTCAATTTAAATGACTGATTCCTTGAAAAATATTTATCTTCAGCCGATACAATACGTTCCGGCATGAAATCAATGTATTGTTTTGTCATATTCTCACTTGAATGTCCCAGATAATCTCGTACCCCTTGTATAGAAACTCCATTTCCGTACATTGAAGTCGCAAGGTTATGTCTGTAATCGTGTGCTCTAAAAATATAATCTCCGCAGTCAATCCCACGAGCCTTACACTCCCGAATCATCTGATTTGAAAAAGTCTGTCCACTAAATGCACCACCCTTTTTATTTTTGAATAAATACTCCCCATTTTTTATTCCGTGCTTTTTTTCATAATCATTCACCAGTTCTACTAATATACTAGGAATCGGAATGACTTTTTCTCTCCGCATTTTGCTTTGATATATACGCATCCAACTCTCATTGCCTTGTGAATAAAAGGCTCCCAATTTTATTGTGCAAACCTCGCTTTTCCTAATTCCTGTACAAAACAAAATCAAATACATCAACTGTAAATGCTCTGGGAATGTCGGCAGCTCCTTAATCAGATGAGCAATTGTTTTTTCTGGAACACTTCTTTCATTGTGTTCCGGAAAACCTTTTTTTAAAAATCGTTCCGGATAAAACTTCAACACTTCAATATTTTTCATCTTCAAAAACTGTAGAAATGTATGCACATGCGTAACATATCGATTGAACGTGGAATACTTAATATCGGACTCATCCAAAACAGACAAATAATCCACTATATCTTGCATATCCAGTTCTGTTACTTTCTTACTCCGTCCGTCCAGATATTGTAGAAATTGTGAAATAAAACTTATAGTATTTCGGATATTTGATAAAGACAGATCAGATATTCCGACCAAATATTTTGCGTATAATTGTAAATACCAACGATTTTCTTTTTCGTAAATATTAATAAATGAAAGGCTTTTAACAGGTGAACTGGCATTGATTCTTGATTTATCAAACCGGAACCTATCCATATACCAAATACACGCCTGCCAATTTGTCTCTGGATCTGTTAGAAATAACGTTCTTCTCGCAAACTCAACAATCTTAGAAGCCTGTTTTTTTATAATTTCCGACTCCCTGTTCAAATACAGATAAAATCTGTTTTCATCTGCCTGTTCCATTTTTTCAATATCATCTATTCCGTACTTATCGCAAAACCGTATAAGTGCTTTTAATGGTTCTAAAAAATATCTTCGATGTCTTTGCACCATATCCATATTCAGAATTTCACACAATAATATCTTTGTCTGTCTCACCAACTGTGATGAATGTATCCCCGTTAAGTCCCATAACAAATCATTCTTATCGACCACCTGCCGGAAAGATTGTGCTTTCTTCTTATTGGGTACATACAGTAAAAACAATTTGTCTTGCTTAAAAAACTCCTGTTCTACAGAGAAGGGATTTCCTTGTGAATAGACATCCGGCATATTTTCTATTTTTAAACGATCAAATAAGCTCAGTAATTCCGCTTTATATTTTTCTGAAATATCCTCTTTTTCAAGAGAATCCATATACATTTTTCTCGTTTCATAGTTAATATCTGCAGTACACTGTATATCTGTATACTGAAAAAATTTGCATAACCGGTTATAGTATTTTGCTTCTCCATTCGTAACTAAAGATATCTCTTCCTTTAATTTCTCAGATATTTTTTCCTGATATAACTTCGGAACAATTTTTAATACTGCCAAGGTAATCCCTCCTTCCTTTTACAGAAAATCTGCAATTTGATATAAATCTTCATTATTTGAGTAGTATTGATCTGTCGCTTCTATCAATCGTTCATTATTCTCACCCAAGTATTTAATGGTAGTTTCAACTTTCTTATGACCCAGGGCAAAACGAATGTCGTTCAAATCCCATCCTTCTTTTCTTCTTTCCTCTGCAAAATAGTGCCGGAGCTGATGCGGATGGGAATTGATATCCGTTTTTTGGGATAGCCTTTTCAACATACTATACACAGAATCCGCATCTAATGGCTCCCCTTTGTTTTTTCCAGTCAATTTTGTGAATAGATACTCCGAGTTCATCAGACTTTTCCGATTTTCAGAAATGTACTTAACCAAGAACTCAAAAGTTGTATTACTTAACAATGCCATTCTATATTCTGCATTTTTTGCCCTTGCCAAGTTGGTATTGGTTTCACGATACCTTACCCGAACCGTCCTTCTTTCAAAATCAATATCTTCGGTATAATGGATTCCCAGAATTTCCCCTAATCTAAGACCGGTTTCTGCCATCATTGCTATCAGTAATCGGTCTCTGTCATTCGTGCAGGCATTTATCAACGCCTGTATTTCTTCGGATGTTATTTCTTCCAGATTAGGTTCTTCTTCTCTAAGGAAACCTTTAAACGAATTCACTGCATTTTGATGATTTACTCCCATGCTGTCAAAATACGATATTTTTTTTACTCGTAAGACTTTAAGCATTGGCAAAACATCTTCCAGTGTCAAGAACTGGTAGTATCTGAAGACTGCACCAAGATACATATTGCAGGTCTTATTGCTCGTCTGTGTATTGTGCTCCGTATGCTTTCCACCCTTAACCCAATACAAGAAATCAATAAAATGTTTATTCTGCTCCGAATAGGAAAGCAATGTAACCTCATCCAATCCTATCGTTTGTTCCTGCAGAAAATTGTAATAATATGAAAGTGCGAAGGCTGTGGATTTTAC
>JAUUNJ010000390.1 GCA_030844625.1 Roseburia sp.
TTCATCCTGATTATCTTTTTCATCAAAAATGTATACATTTGATCCAAATAATTTAATATCTTCCGATATTGCCTCTGACATATTCTTTTCTTTTCCGCTGATTACGGCTGCCACCTTATAATAGCCTTTCTGATGACTCGCAAATTCAGTTGTGGTAACTATTTTGTCGTTAATTTTTGTATATTCTCCATACCGCGTATCTGCGTGATATATGTTATAGCCATCTGCATCATTTACAGATTCCCATTTTATGGTTGAGTTTCCTCCGGCAGTAGTTATATCAAGCATCTTTGGAGTAGTAGAAGCTGCCGCTTCTACTACTTCCTGTCTGCCTGCCGGTGTAACACCCATCGAAAAAACCATAACAACCGCTAACGATATAGAAATAATTTTTTTATAAATACCGTTTAACTTTTTCATTTTGGTCTCCTAACTTTCAAAAAATGAATTTAACAATAACAAATTTTACTGTTAATTTTTGACAACAATTTTCTTTTTTGCACTAAATTTACCGTAAATCTTAACTCCATTCACTTTCTTATAGGCTCTTACCCTGACGTAATATGTCTTGGATTTTTTAAGTTTCTTAATTGTGAAACTCTTTTTCGCCTTTTTGAATTTCTTGGAACTGATATTTTTTACTTTTTTATTCTTCTTAAACTTCTTGTTTGTAGAATAGACAATCTGATATCCGGTAACCTTTTCTTTTTTAGCGCTGGCTTTCCATGTAACCTTAACTTTTTTGCCCTTCAAAGATTTTAATTTTAATTTTTTAATCTTTTTCAGTTTTATAGCTGTTCGTTCATTGTTCGTGTCACCGCCCGTTGCTTTTACATTCGTTCCTGTGGTCGGATTCTCTGCTTTACCGGTTGTCTGTTCTTCTTTTTTAATGGTTGTTGTTTCTTCATCATCCTCATCACCATTAGGAATAACCTCTACAGTACACTTAGCAGTCTTTCCATTAGAGGCTGTTACGGTAATTACAGCCTTGCCCCCTTTCATTCCTCTTATAAGACCTTTTCTCACTGTTACAACCTCTCTGTCGGAAGTACTCCATGTAACTGTTTTATCTGTAGCCTTTGCAGGTGTGATTGTAGCATTGAGCGTCAGCACATCCCCCACTTTAATGCTAATATTTGTCTGGTCAAGAGTAATCTTATCCACATTTACAATATAATTAATTGTAATTGGTTCGATTGCTTTACTGAATGCACTTGCATTATATTTTTCACTATCTTTTGGAACCGCTTTTATCCAGTAATAATATGTACCGTTTGGCACATCTATATCAGTATAGGTAAGCTCCTTTGTAGCAGTAATTTTCTGTTTTTCCCCATCTGCTGATGTAGATCTGTATACTTCGTATTCAGAAGCTCCACTGATTGTATTCCACTTAAGCGTTACTGCATCATCTTTTTTATCTGCACTCAGGGAAGGGGATGCAATCTCTTCCTTTTGTCCCGGTCCCGGACCATACACTTCAAATTCATAGAGGGAATATCCGTATCCCGTTTTTCTTGCCGTACCATTCATTCTGATATAACGCGCCTTGTATATACTGTCGAACTTAATAGATTCAAGTCCACTGGAACGTTTATCATCGCCATATCCGGCACCACCGGTTCCATTGGTCATAGTAAATATGGTTTCCCAATGTTCTCCGTCATCAGAAATATCTATAGTATAGTCCTTTGCAGCGGCGGTCTCCCAGTACAACTTAATTCCACCGATTTTCTGAGCTTCATCCAAATCAATTTTTATCCACTGTGGGTCTTCATGTTTTGATTCCCATCTGGAGGAATAATTACCATCTGTAACTTTTGTGCCATCACTTCCGGCATTTACCGCAGAAGATGCTTCTGCTTTCTTACCGGATGAAATAAGCGCAGCTCCTGTCAGGTCTGCCTTAGTAATCTCTGCGTTATCCACACTTCCCGGATCGGTTCCCACTTTATAAAACCTGAGCCAGTCAAGATCGATTCCCCCTTCTGCAAATGATAATTTGAGTTTCTGTCTTCCTTTCTCTAAATGAACCTGATCTTTTACAACATTCCATGTTTTTGTATCATTAAGTACTGTGTCAGACAGCCATTTTGTATTGTCATTATCTGACTGAAGTTTTAACTCTCCGATTTCTGTACTGCTGGTACTCTTAAAACTATACTCCACCACATAATCTGCTGTTTCTTCAACATCCACATCATATACTATATAGTCATTTGCATCTGTGTATCCTACTTTCTGACCAACCTGATTATCATTAATGGAGGAACATCCAAAACTTGTATAGTAATCTTCTGCCTGAACTAAGCCCGGTATTTTATTGATCTTATCAATCGGCTCAATTTCCGGAACTTCAACATCCGTATTATCTGTATTTTTAAACGGATCCACGCTGACTGTATCATGCGGTGAAACCCATGTGCTTCCAACCACTCCGTCCTTGGTTGAAAATTCAACTTTTATTTCATAATCAAACGGATTCCATACAGTTGCCGAATATTTTCCATTCTTTTCAAATACTTCGTAACTTGTGTAATTACTGGACCACACATCCGTTGTTGGTCTTCCTTTTGCACACATATTCTGGATATACCAGTATGATGTTAATTTTTCATTCGCCTGAAGGTCTGAGTTACCGCTAGCTTCCTCTTCTTCCCAAAGTTTTACTGCGCCTTCCGGATCACTCAATGACATAAACGGCCATATAATATGATGCCATCCTTCCGGATCATTCTGGTCCTCCCGCAAATGATCCTGATAATACTGTTGATCATTCACATAATTTTTCCATATAGTCTCAGCTCCGTATCTGTTTAATCCATAGAAGCATAAGGATGGTGTAACAGGAAGCCAATGGATTCCATAAATACAACATGGATTTCCTGAGAAATATGTTCCATATGAACCTGCCAAGCCATACACAATACCAATATCACCATGAATATAGTCTTCATCCCAGTTATCTCCATCAATGTTAAACCAGTACTGCTGATCTGCAATTCCTTCTGTTGTAAATCCCCAGATACCTGCATCTCTGTATTTATCCTGCTCTGTTACAAGTCCCCATAAATAGAGGCCTGACCATGCAAAAGTTGCCTCTGATGCGGATTCCTGATTGTTACCGCTGTTGTTATCTCCATATCCGCCTGCCCATGAATGTCCTTCATA
>JAUUNJ010000391.1 GCA_030844625.1 Roseburia sp.
CACATTCGCTTGTGAATCTGGGACTGGTAAAACCTCTCTCTGTTACATTCTCGCATAAGCTTTGGGGTTAGTAACAGATATTCCGCAAAGGCGTTTTGTCGATATCTCTGTCGAACGAGGGTGGTCTTCCCACAAGGACTTTATTGGATACTATAATCCTTTGTCGAAAAAGATGGAACGCAGTAACGGGGAAGTATTTGATGCATTCGAGCGAATGGATAGCGAATATGATTGTGACCAGTCCAGAGTTGCTCCCTTTATTATCCTTCTCGACGAAGCAAATCTCAGCCCTATAGAGCATTATTGGGCAGCGTTCCTTAGAAACTGTGACTTCGCATCTGTGTCTAACCGTTCTATTCCTCTTGGCGGAACCAAAAGCTTTAAGCTTCCTGAGCATCTTCGCTTTCTTGCAACGGTCAATTTTGATCATACGACAGAGGAACTCTCCCCAAGATTTTTGGATAGAAGCTGGGTTATCATGTTGGAACCAACCAGAGTGGATGATGAAATCGATGAGGATATCAAAAATGTTGAAGATATGGTATCTTTCGAGGCTATGAAGGCAGCATTCTGTATTCGGGAAGATGATGTGATTGATGAGGCGGTGCAAAATAAATGGAATGCCATTCAGAAGATTTTTAGAGATAGATCGCTCCAAATTATGCCTCGAAATCTGAAAATGGTAAAAAATTACTGTGCGGTTGGATGTAGATGTATGGAGCGTGACACTCCTGCAACAAAATTTGCGCCTCTGGATTACGCGTTATCCCAGAAAATTCTTCCTACCATCAACGGAAACGGCGAGAACTACCGCATGTTGATTGAAGACTTGCTGAAAGAATGCACGGCACAAAACATGCCGATAAGTGCTAAGCACCTCGAGAGAATGAAGCGTATTGCAGAAAATAACATGGGTTTCTATCAGTTCTTCTCTCGATAAACGACTAATACAAAAGGAGGACATATCCATGATGGTAAAATGCACCTTATCATGTCAGAACCCAAGCCAAAGAGCTGAGTTCAACCTGTCGGACTGCCTCATGGATATGTCCTCTGTTGATTTTTCTAAATGCGCTGCGGTTTTTGAAGATGGCAGCTATGAGATTTACTTTGTGTGTGAGCAGTATAATAGGACTGAAGTTAAGTCCGTTGCTGTATGTGTGAATGGTGAGCAAGTAGGCGACATAATTTTAAGTGCTAATACAGCCATTGTTGAGGGATCTACAAGATACAGAGATGATATCTTTGCTAAGCAACCCTTTTTGCTCCATTATGATCTTATTGCTGTTTCTTTTATCTTGTCATTTGTTGACGGCTCATCCAAAGAATATTTTACAGATTTTTTGCTGTGTGTGAGCAAGAATCAAGAAGATGCCACTAATATACAAAATATGCTCCAAGAGTTGATTGCATTTGATGATTCACAGGTTGGTGAATGGATATTTTCTGATGGAAAACGAGGTGCAAGCAATAGCCTCTATGAAGGAAAATGGAATAAGCGCGCATATAAGTCTCTGAGTTCATATATTCAATTATTGGAGCAAGTAATTGCGTGCTATAAAAATAATTTTGCATACTTCAGGATGCAAGGTAAACATACAATCAAGCAGTCAAGTGTACTCGTTCCTTATGAAAAGGTGAAAAAGGTTTCTCGTGACAGTTTTAATTGGATTATGCAAAATGCGGATCAATTAGCTAATGTTCCTTATAGTAGTGGTGTCCAATATCAGGGGAAAAACTATTTGCCTTATCACCTCAAAACGGATGCAAGCCAAAAAAGTTGGGACGTGTATGAAAATAGGATAGTCATTTCTTTTTTACACACCGTCTTGTTAAATGCAAAACAGATTTTTTTGGAGTTTGACAGAGATATTTTGAATGAGGAGCGGATTATTTCAAGAATTCATGGAAGTTTTCCCAAAGAATACTGTGCGCCAATCATTACAATTAAATCCTTGCAGATTTCTTTTTGCAGAATTCTATTAGGAAAGCTTAATCACTCCATTGATACACTGCAAAATCTCTACACGCAGTATGAAACGCTTTTTGATGTTCAAACTTCAATGCTGACGACCCTTCCAAGAAAAACAAGTACATTTTGCGAAATCAAGCCTTATGCTCAAGTATTTAAGATTATAGTTCACTGGTTCCAGTATGGTGAGTACAGTCTGGAAAAAGAACGACTGATTTTGCAGGTTAAAACATTGGATAAATTGTTTGAATATTATTGCTTACTACAGCTTTTAAAGCTGTTAGCAGATAATGGATATCATAAAGCTGATATCCAAGAGCCTGCATTCAAGTACCTCTATACCTCGGCAGACGGGCATTACCAGAACGAACAAGATGTAGCAAATACATATGTGTTGAGCCGTAATCACATAACAGCAACATTATACTATCAGCCAGTTATTAGTGCATTTAACTTTGAAAATGGCCTTACATTATACAGAACAACAAGTAAAAAAGGCTACTATACCCCAGACTTTGTGTTGAAGTTCTCGTTCTCTGAGCATGATGAGGAGTACATAATTTTTGATGCAAAATTTGCAAGTAGAGATACCATTAAGAACTTTCGGTTGCCAGAAGTTATTCGCAAGTACTCATGTGAGCTATGTGTAGCCGCTAACTCTCGTGCGCCTAAAATGGTATGGATTCTTCAAGGTAGGGTAAATAGTAATGAGAAGGCGATTTGGCGATACCACAATTCGCCACTAGTTTCCGTATGCCGGCCCGCCACATCATTTGGAATTGTTTCAGTCAATACAACTATAGAGATCAGGCAGCGATTGTGGAATGAGATAAAAAGTAATATCTTGCTCCTGCAGTAAATCTTAGTGCATTTATCCTATTTCACATTATTTCGATTTTAGTGTGCATAATAGGTGACACCTATATAAACTTCTGGCAACACCATGGCAACAAAAAATCAGATAGCCTCTACTATCTGAATAATGGAAATAATGCCAATACCCTGAACTAAATCCCATAAGCAAATCTGTTTAGAAAACTTCTGACAGGAGCGAGTGGGAATAAATATTTAGTGTTTTTGGAATCCTGAAAAGCGTTGGTAATACAGCGTTTTTCAGGATTTTTCTTTTTTGGTGGCTACAAATTGGCTACATTTGCAGCGATTTTTGTAGCCAGAGGCTCACGGCA
>JAUUNJ010000392.1 GCA_030844625.1 Roseburia sp.
TTTGCTTTAAATTTAAAGAAGCTCTAAACTTTACCCCCAAGTAAAGTTTAGAGCCATAATTTTAAGAATACAATTATTTCTTTGGGAACGAGGGTGTTTTTAGCTTATGTATTGTCATCCATTGACCACATTGGAGTATGGGGGATTTGGTGGGCAATACCCATAGGCTGGTTCCTTGCAGATATTGCAGGAATCATATATATGAGAAAAGTATTTCAAAATAATATTAATTGACCTCATGAATGGGATAATTCTTCTGTCTGTTTCGTTAAATATATATATGAAGAAAGGAGGAGGTTTTATGAAAAAGAGTTTATTGAAAAAGGTTGTGGCAATTGTGCTGACTTGTACATTTATACTGGGAATTGGAATTGAGACAAGAACAAATGTGGTGGCAGGGGAAACTCCTGTGGATGAGCAGATAGGGATTATGCAGGGCAATTGCGGAAAAAGTGCCATGTGGGAATTTGACAGCAATACAGGAATCCTTACTATTCGTGGAACAGGAGAAGTTACTCTGCCTGATCTTGGAAATTTACAAAATGCGGCAAAAACATTGATTATAAAAAAGGGAATAATGTCGATAGGGGAAGGAGCCTTTTCCAATTATAGAATTAGTAAATTAGAAATAGAGGAAGGTGTACAGAGAATAGAAAAGGATGCTTTTTGGTCCTGTGACAATTTGTCCAAAGTAGTAATTCCAAAGAGTGTTACATATATAGGTTATAATTCCTTTTATGAATGTGACAGTTTAAAAAAATTTACAATTTTAGGTGATGTAAAACTGGGAGGAAATCCGTTTTGCTGTATGGCACCGGAAACGTTAAGGCTTGCAGGAAAATGTGACAATCTGGGACAAATGTTCTTTTCTGAGGAAAGCAGTGTATCAAAAATTAAATTAATTAATGGAAATAAAAATTATATTAAGAAAAACGGAATGCTATTAACAAAAGATAAGAAAACTTTGGTTTTATATTATGGAAAAAAGAACACCTTAAAGGTACCCGCAACAGTTACAAAAATAGATAATTATGCATGCTGTTCCAATTATATAAACAAGCTGGTTTTAAATAAGAAAACAAAAATAATTGGGAAATATGCATTTGATAGATCAGGGTTAACCAGTCTGACAATCAATAAGAATCTAAAGAAAATAAAAGAAGGTGCATTTTATGGAAATAATATTCAAAAGATAAAGTTTAATAAAAAAATTAAGTATATTGGAAAGTTTGCCTTTGATGACAATAATTTTGACAGTGTGAAATTATATAATCATCCCATTATCAAAAAGGAAGCATTTGGCAGTGCAAAAATTAAATATGTGAAAAAAAACAAGAAATAAGCATCTGGTATTTTTAATAATGCATAAATTGGTTATATTAATAATACCAGCGCTGTGTATAATTGTGTATATATCATATTAAATAAATAGGAAAAGTGAGGACTGAAAATGGCAGAGAACAGATATGATTTAAACAAACAGTTAGCACAGATGTTAAAAGGTGGAGTAATTATGGATGTTACTACACCGGAGCAGGCAAAGATTGCGGAAGAGGCAGGAGCCTGTGCAGTTATGGCATTGGAAAGAATCCCGGCAGATATAAGAGCAGCGGGCGGTGTGTCACGTATGAGTGACCCAAAGATGATCAAAGGAATTCAGGAAGCGGTTTCGATACCTGTTATGGCGAAATGCAGAATCGGACATTTCGTAGAAGCACAGATTCTTGAGGCGATTGAAATTGATTACATTGATGAGAGTGAAGTTCTTTCACCGGCAGATGATGTGTACCACATAAAAAAGTCAGATTTTAAAGTACCTTTTGTATGTGGTGCCCGTGATTTGGGAGAAGCTCTGAGACGTATTGAAGAAGGTGCATCCATGATCCGTACCAAAGGGGAACCGGGAACCGGTGATGTTGTTCAGGCAGTTCGTCACATGAGAGCAATGAATTCAGAAATTCGCAGAGTACAGAATTTAAGAGAGGATGAATTGTTTGAGGCAGCCAAGCAGCTTCAGGTACCGGTTCATTTGTTAGAGTATGTACATAAAAACGGCAAACTTCCGGTAGTTAACTTTGCGGCTGGCGGTGTTGCAACCCCAGCAGATGCAGCATTAATGATGCAGTTAGGAGCAGAGGGTGTGTTTGTTGGTTCCGGTATTTTCAAATCAGGAGATCCTGCAAAGCGTGCAGCTTCCATTGTAAAAGCTGTAACAAACTATACAGATGCAAAATTAATTGCAGAGTTGTCCACCGATTTAGGCGAGGCAATGGTGGGAATCAATGAACAGGAAATTGAAATTCTTATGGCGGAGAGAGGCAAATAAAAACAGGTTTTAAATTTACGAAAGTTGAAACTATATTTTTATTTGTAAAGAGGTAAAAAATGGTAATTGGGATTTTGGCATTACAGGGAGCTTTTGCCGAGCACCAGCAGATGTTGGATCAATTGAAAGTTCAGCATTTTGAAATCCGTCAGAAAAAGGATTTAGAAAAAGAGTTTGATGCTTTAATTATTCCTGGTGGAGAGAGTACGGTAATAGGAAAACTGCTTCATGAACTGGACTTATTTGAAATACTTCATGAAAAAATACAGGAAGGGCTTCCTGTATGGGGAACCTGTGCAGGATTAATACTGCTTGCCAGGCATGTAGATGGTGGTGTTCCCTGTTTTGGAACAATGAATATAAGCGTTAAAAGAAATGCCTTCGGAAGGCAGCTTGGAAGTTTTAATGCGGAGAAAGAATTTAAAGGTATTGGAACGATTCCAATGGCATTTATCCGTGCACCATATATTGTTAATGTTGACAGCAATGTGGAAGTGCTGGCAGAAGTAGATGGGAAAATTGTTGCAGCAAGGCAGGGGAAACAGTTGGTTACAGCATTCCATCCCGAAGTAACAAATGACTTGAGAGTGCATAAATATTTTATTGATTTGGTATAGTGGGAAAGGCTTTTGATTCTGTAATCAATATTCTGGTATAATAGTTTCATAATATAAAAATCCGATTTGTATTTTGCAAGTCGGATTTTTATATGTATGAAATTCATAGAAAAATTTAATCTGAAAATAAATTTTATAAGTATGGAGTTATCGCTGTTTTGGGTGAAGTTCCATACTTGTTTTTGTATGCATGGTAAAAGGAATTATAATTTTTA
>JAUUNJ010000393.1 GCA_030844625.1 Roseburia sp.
ACTATGTTTCTGCATTTTTTTATATCAGCATTAATCTGCTTTTTTAATTCTTCCACACTTTCAAATGTCCTCTCAGGTCTTATAAAATCATAAAACTGTACCTGAACAATTTCATTGTAAATATAGTCTTTATAATCAATGATATGCGTTTCCACTTTTATCCGGGTTCCTGTCTCCACCGTCGGATTGATACCAACATTACTAATCGCATTAAAACTACGGTTGTTTACAACCACAACCGTTCTATATACACCATTTGGCGGCAAAAGTTTCGTTTCATCCGGAATAATGTTAGCCGTTGGAAGTCCCATTGTTCTTCCAAGCTGCTTGCCCTGTTCTACTTTACCGATAATCCGGTATGGATGATCCAGCATTTCATTGACTTCGAGCATTTTCCCCTCTGAAATTTTTTCACGGATTGCCGTACTACTGATATCTTTATTGTTGTACTGCTCTTTTTCCACAACAATAAGTTTATAACCATACTTTTTCTGATTTGTTTTTAAAAATTCTACATTTCCTTTTGCGCCTGCTCCAAAGTGAAAATCCGGACCGCATACGATTGTAGTAGCCCCAATTTTATCCTTCAGAATTTCACTCACAAACGCATCCGGCGTCAATGCCAGAAATTCTTTTTCCATAGGCATTTTCATGTAAACATCTATTCCCTGCTGTTCGCAAAGTATTTGTTTTTCTTCTTCTGTTACAATGGTTTTATTGGCATTGTTTTTTAAAAATGCTCCAGGTGAAGTTGCAAAGGTTAAAACAACTTTCTGCCTGCCATTGGCATTTTTTGCAATCACATCAAGCAATTTCTCATGTCCTTTGTGAATCCCATCAAACTTTCCCACAGTTACGATTGTATTTTTTAATTGTATATTGTCATTCACTGATATGCACTGCATAAATTTCTCCATTCAGCCATTTGTATCTAAACATTAAAGACACCTGGTATCAGCGCATCTGCATGTAATCACGCTCTTCACCAATAATCATATATTACAAGAATATTTTCAATGGTTTATATATCTGTTTTGCGGAACAATACATATATAAACCGATAAACTTTCCATCGTGAGTATATACTCTAAGCGTCTGTCCGTCTTCATTGTTCATCTTTAAAAGCGTATTTCTTGTTGTAAAAATATTTCCGTTGTAAACCAGTTTTTCTGCATTTTCAGCAACGATACATTTGGAATAAGCATCCAGCATCTCATCTACCGGGTTTATGTATTGTTCTAAAGTTCCATTGTCTCTGTATTCCTCAATTTGTGCCAATGAAATACTTTCCTTAACATCAAACCGCTCTACCTTTGTGCGAATCAGTTTTTCCATACATCCGCCCACACCTAATTTCTTTCCAATATCATGACAAAGGGTTCTTATATATGTCCCTTTTGAACATGTTACATGAAAGTCTACTCTTGGCAATTCCATTTTCGTTACTGTAATATTTAATATTTTACAATGTCTTGCAGGGCGTTCAACTACCTCCCCGCGCCTTGCCAGATTATATAATTTCTGTCCGTTGATTTTGATAGCCGAAAACATTGGCGGTATTTGTTCGTATTCTCCAATGAAACTTTTTATTGTCGCAAAAACTTTTTCTTCGTTTAAAGCCTCCAATACATCCGGTTCTGACTGCTTAACTACTTTCCCTGTAGTGTCCTGAGTATTGGTCTCCATTCCAAGTAATAAAGTAGCAGTATAGGTCTTATCTTTTTCTGATAACAAATCACATAATTTTGTAGCTTTACCAAGACAAACCGGTAAAACTCCCACTGCATTTGGGTCCAGAGTACCCATATGACCTATTTTTTTCTGCTTTAATATCCCGCGAAGCTTTGCCACCACATCATGAGAAGTATAGCCTGGCTCCTTATAAACATTAATAACTCCATTTATCATCTACTATTATCAACTCCTTTTGTTTGGAGCATTTTCACACTCTTACACTTTTTCTTTTATCTTTTTTAATACCATTTCAATTACCTGTTCCAGTTTCCCTGAAACTTCAAATCCGGCGGCACGAACATGCCCTCCGCCACCAAATCCTACTGCAATTTCACTTACATCAACTTTTGTTTTAGAGCGAAGACTTATCTTGAACTTATCTTCTTCAAGTTGATATAAGAACATTGCCACCTCTACACCATCCACATTCCGAATGGATGCAACCACTGCATCAAGGTCATTAATTGTAACACCATATTCATCCATCATTTCTGATGTACAGTATCCATAAATACATTTTCCATCCATTGTTAATACTGTCTGGCTTTGGATTTTTGCAGTAACCATCAATTGATTATAGGATTTTCTATAAAAGGTATCTTCCAGAATTTTATTTATATCTATACCAAATTCCATCATTCTGGCTGCTATGCGCATAGTTTTCGGTGTAGTGCTCTGAAATCTGAAAACTCCTGAATCATGTGCGATTCCCATATACATTGGTGCAGCAACAGACTTATCCATCAGGTTTTCATCCAAAAGTTCATATAGAACCTCACTGGCAGAACTCGCCTCCGGAACAATATAATTATAATCTGCGTATCCGCTGTTACTTGCATGATGATCTATGCACACAGTTCTTTTTGCATTTTGAAAAAAAGGCAGATTAAATCCCAGTCTGTCGGTACTTGCTGTGTCTAACGAAATAAACAACTCATAGGTTGTTCCGTCATAACCATTTGTATCAATACAGTCAGTATTATCAATAATATTAAACTTAGGGTCTACATATTCCAGATATACTTTTACTGTAATATCCGGTCTGTTTTTTTTCAAATAATTGTAAAGAGACATGCAGGAACCCATGCAGTCACCATCCGGTCTTACATGTCCTGCTATGCCAACAGTCTTTGCATCTCCGATTATTTCGTTAATTTTCTTCATATATCTTTCACTTCTCACTCTTTGTTGTCTTCGAAAAGATCTGCAAGACCTTTTCCTTTCGCATTAGGCGTCTTTTCCCTTATTAACTTCATCAATTAATTTAGACATTTTCATTCCATATTCAATTGATTCATCTATAATAAATTTAATTTCCGGCGTATTTCTTAAATTTACTGTTCGTGCCAGTTCCCGGCGGATAAATCCCGCAGCACTTTTCAGCCCTGCCAAAGTATCTGCTTTTGCCTGTTCATCTCCCAG
>JAUUNJ010000394.1 GCA_030844625.1 Roseburia sp.
ATTTTTTTATCATCAACTTTGCCTGACAGCTTATTTAATGCCTCTTCCAAATCCGGATATTTTTTCAATGTATCCATTCTTACAAACGGAAATGCCTCATAAGGATACATAGAATTCAAATCGTCCTCCAGAATAACCAGATTATATTTCTGCAATAACCCATCTGTGCTGAATGCCAGAACAATATCTGTCTCACCTGACTCAAGACTTGTATATTTAAGGGTATCCTCCAACGGAATAACCTGGGAAAATTCCAAACCTTTATAATCTTTCTGCAACTTCTTCATTCCATCTTCTCGTTCCTCAAACTCGAAAGTTGGCGAAAACCTAAATTTTTTCTCACAGTTAATTAAATCAGAAATCTTTGTTATGTTATATTGTTTTGACATTTCCTCCGAAATTGCCAGACAATATGTATTATTGAAACCTGTTGTTTCAAGACATGTCAGTCCATATTTTTCTTCCATTGTATCTTTTACAATCTGATACATGTCAGCTGTGGCATCATATGGTAGTGCAAGGGTAGCTCCATAAGCCGTTCCCGTATATTCCAGATAAACATCTATCTGACCGGATTTCAGTGCCTGAAAGCATACCTCCGTTCCTCCCAGACCTTCCTTTAATTCAACCTGACAGTCTGTGTATTCTTCTACCAAATCCTTAAACAGATATCCCCAGATATATTCCTCTGTGTAATCCTCTGTAGCAATCACTACTTTTCCTTCACTTTTTTTGCTGCTGATTACCATTGGTATGACACAGGCTGCCAAAAGAACAACCAGAACAACAATAATCACAATTATTTTCGCCTTACTTTTCTTCATAATGTTTCCATCCTTTCTTCCTGTTTTTCTTTTGTTACGAATTTTTATTTTTATCAGTTGCCACGCCCTCCGGTGTTACCCATTTCTCTAAAATTCCAATGAGTAAATCCGACAGCATCGCCAATATACAAGCCGGTATGGCACCTGACAAAATCATGTTGGTATTCATCATACTGATTCCTGAATAAATCATAAATCCAAGTCCTTTTCCTCCTGCATAAGCAGCAAGGGTTACAGTTCCAACTGCCCATACGGTAGCAATTCTCACACCTCCCATGATGACCGGAAGTGCTATTGGCAATTGAACTTTGGTAAGAATCTGCATTTTAGTTAATCCAATTCCTTTTGCAGTTTCAATAATATCTCTGTCGATATTTAAAATTCCTATACAGGTATTTTTTACAATAGGCAATATAGAATAAATAACTACAAGAATAATCGTCGTCTTAATTCCAATTCCTGTCAGAGGTATTAAAAAGCCTAAAAAGGCAAGACTTGGAATAGCCTGACAGGCATTTACCACTGCCATTACCACCTGCTTTATCCTCTCACTGGTCGCCAAAAGTATTCCCAATGGTATTCCTATAATACAAGCCACCAGTATAGAGATAAACATAATCTGTATATGCTCTATTGTTAACTGGATCAACTGCGCCTGTCTTTCTGCCACAAATTCCATTAAATTCATTTATCTTTCCTCCTGTTTTTTTACTTATTTACTGTACTTACTTAAAAATCCATTTGTTCTCTGAATATTTTTTAATGCCTGAGAAATAAATGTATCTACAAATTCGTCTGCCGGATTATTTACGATATTTTCCGGTGTATCATACTGGGCAATTTTCCCTTCATTAATGATACAGATTTTATCAGCTATCCGAAAAGCCTCACTGATGTCATGGGTTACGAAAACAATTGTTTTCTTTTCCACTTCCTGAATTTTCAAAAGTTCCTCCTGAAGCATAATTCTGACTAATGGATCAACCGCACTAAAGGGCTCGTCCATCAGAATAACGTCCGGATTCAGTGCAAATGCTCTGGCAACTCCAATTCTCTGCCTCTGTCCTCCGCTTAACTGATGAGGATATCTGTCTTTGTATTCTTCATAATCCATATCCACCATTTTCAAAAGCCTTTTATTATTTCCAATAATTTTGGTCTTATCATATTTCTCAAGTTTCTGTAAAAGGGAAAGATTTTCTTCGACAGTCATATGGGGAAATAATCCTGTATTCTGTAAGACATACCCGATTTTTCTTCGATAGGAAATAATATTTTCACTGGTAATATCGTTTCCATCAAAACATATCTTTCCTTCTGATGGTTCCTCCAGTCTGTTTATCATTTTTAATGTGGTTGTTTTTCCACAGCCACTGGGACCAAGTAGCACTACAATCTGTCCGTCTTCAATAATAAACTCTAATTTCTTCACTACCTCTTTTTTGTTATACTCTTTTGTAACATTCCAAAAACTTATCATCTGTATCACCCAACCTTTATAACCAAATTTTAATAAGTAAAAAAAATAAAGGCGCTGAATACTCTTCAACGCCTTTGTTTATAGCAAGTATAATGAATTAAACATTTAAAGTCAATGTAGTAAAGATACAATTTTTTTGCTTATCTTTTGTACTAAAGGTATATTTATTCCAAATTTATGATATAATACCATAAACTGTAAATTAATTTTCTTAACTTTTTTAGTTTATCAAGGAGCCTAGATATGTATATAACTTTAAAAAATTTAATGGAAATACCCCTCATCAAAAAATGTAAACTAGTTGCAGGAGAGAATGGCATAAATAATTCTATTTCCTGGCCCTATATTGTTCTGTCCAAAACAATTGTGGGCTGGGTAAGCGGACATGAAATTGCCATATATGCGAAAGACAATGAAATCTCTATTGAAAAACAAACAGAAGTCTATATTAATTTATTAAAGGAAGCCCATGTCTGCCATATTTCTGCCATAATAATTCTTGTTAACCAGAATATGTCTAATGGTCTTCCCAATGAAGTCATCAAATTGGGAAATCAATATAATATTCCAATTCTGGCTGCTCCCTGGGAAATTCCCAGCATAGATTTTACAAAGGCAATTACCAACTATATTATTGAACATCAGTCCGATAATATGTTATCCTGTGAATTTGTACGGGGAATGATTCTGGGTTCTGCCTCCGACAGAGAACGCAATCTTTTTTTCATGTCCAACACATTAGCCAAAATTGAATCTTACTTTTTAATTACTTTTCATTTTGAAAATAATACAGTTCAAAAAAATTCACCTGCTGCTCTTTCGTCCGTTAATTTTGACTACATCGAACAACA
>JAUUNJ010000395.1 GCA_030844625.1 Roseburia sp.
CACATCTGCCTGCTTTATAACCTGAGTATGTGCGGCAACACCATAGGCACCACCCCAGTATTCCTTCGGATTAAGAATTCTGCTTCGTACCTGTTCAACAGATGCATCCTCCAACTGAAAATATCCGTCAAACTGTGGAATAATACCATTTTTATCCGGTTCTGGAATATAAATGTTTGTATATGCATCTTTAAAATCTTTTTTTAATTTTTCTAAATTATATATCTTTTCTAATCTGCTCTTTGTTTCACTGTCCAGGCTTTCTTTTTTTTCAAGAACTTTCACTGCCTGCTCAAATGTATATTTAGCCATACGGTTTGTGTAACCGTTATTGTTAACTCTCTCATGATATTCATCAGGACCTATAACATCGTGGATCTCATAATTCTGTTCTGAGACTTTTTTTAAAAGTAATCCATAATAGAATTTTGCACATTCAATTATGGTCTCCGCTCCACCTTCAGATAAAATGGAATCATCTTTTGTCACTTCAATATATCTTCCGATTCCATACACAACTGCCGCCGAAATATGTACCTGCTTATCCTTAAAAAAGGTTCGCATAGGTCTTCCCGTAAACACATCGGTAACATTATAATCTGAACAGGCATCAAATCCGCCTTCCTGACTTTCCCACGCATAAAAAGCCCCTGAATATCCGTAACTCTTTGCCTTTGTCTTTGCGCCCTCTAAAGTATCTATTCTGTATCGAACTAATTTTCTCGCCACTTTTGGATCAGTCATCAGAAAGAAGTCCAGCATAAACATTTCTGTATCCCAGAAAACTGCCCCCTTATAGGTCTGTCCCGACAATCCTCTCGCTGCGATGGATAAACTGTCCGTATGCCTTGGTGCAATAGAATTCAGATGATAGCAGGAATAATTCAGTGCCTCCATGGCCTTGTCATCCCCCTCAATAATTATTTCTGAGGTACTCCAGATTTTTTCCCAGACATCAATCTGATTTTGCAGAGCATATTCATATCCCTGTCTGACAGCCCTGCCTACCTGCTCCTTAGCTTCCTGTAAACTATTCCCTGAATCCTTTGTTGTATAAACGGCAAAGAATCTTTCCACTGTATAGATTTTATCAATGTCCGTAACAAAATTAATTGTCTTCAAAATTTTTCCGTTACTTTTTATAATATTTTTCTCACATGGAAAATCCACTATATCATCTGCTGCAACAGAAACATTGTATGCCTTTTCATGGGTAATTGCATTCACTGTCAGCATATCTTTCCCATCCATCCCAATATAATCATAATGGGGACCATTGATATCCCAGACATCTGCATCAATACCAACAAACAGCTTTATATCAGCGTGAAAGTCTGCCTTTATTTGATATCTTGCAGCTCCAAGATGAACATCTTTCATACTGACAAATCGCTCACTTTCCAATGTTACATCACCTCTGGAAGTAGACCACCGTGTACTTCTTTTAAAGACTCCGTGCCTGTAATCCAGTTGAACGGAGTGTTTTTTCGGTATTATATCAGGAAGCATAAACACTTTTCCGTCTATTTCCAAATATGCAAAAAATCCATTTGGTGCGTTTAACGGCTCTCTCCATGAATCTCCTACCTGATCATAGATTCCTGCCAGATTTACCGCCACAAGATATTTTTTTTCATATTCTTCCAGAGTCCCTCTGACTCCCATATAACCGTTCCCGATTAAATATTTATTACCATTCTCTGCAATTCGTTCTCCATGAAAGCCCTTTTCGGTTATTTTCCAATCAATCATACTACACTCCGAAATTTTTGCTTATTATCACTGCAGCCTAGAAAACTTTATTGGCACATATATATTCATTATCTTCTAACAAAATTAATTCATTATATACTTTAAGCTTTATCGGCTTGCCACTTAGGGTTCTTATTTTCACCTGCTCTTTTGTTACACTAATCTGGACTGTCTCTCCCTGATATTCGATTTTAAACGAATACTTATTCCAGTCCTTTGGAATGGAAGGTGCAATAGAAAGTTCTTCACCGTCTGTGCGCAATCCGCCGAACCCATATACGATATTCATCCATGCCGCTGCGATGGATGTTGTATGTAGCCCTTCGTTGGTATTGCGATTATAATTGTCCAAATCCATTCTTGTTGCAAATCCAAAGAAACTATAAGCTTCCTCATCTTTTCCAAGCTGGGATGCCAATATGGAATGTACGGAAGGAGATAAGGAACTTTCATGAATACAACGGGGTTCGTAATACTCATAATTAGCTTTCAGTTGTTCTTTCGTAAACCTTGAATTGAAAAGCAACATAAACATAAGAACATCCGGCTGTTTAATCATGTCATTTCTGTAAATTCTATCGTATGACCAATGATTATATAATGGAAAGTCTTCTATTGGGATTTTGTCCACATCAATGTGAGGAAGTTTAAAAAATCCTTCGTGTTGTTCAAAAAGAAGGGTTTTTTCATAATACGGAATATACATCTTTTCCGCCATCTGTATCCATTCTTTTATTTCGTTTTCTTTTAAATATAATTTGTCCGCAACAATGGTATATGACTGCACATCTTCGGATTTGATTTCTCTTATCTTTCTTACGGTGTATTCAAATGTAAACTTTGCCATATAATTTGTGTAGCAGTTATTGTGAATCATCATCTGGAATTCATCCGGTCCCATTACACAGTAATAACCGTATTTTCCATCCTGAGAATAGTCTCCACGACTTGCCAGCATTCTTGATATCTCTATTAACATTTCAAGACCATACTGCTTCATAAATTCTTTGTCATCATACATTTTTTCATAAAACCAGATTCCGTAAGCCACTGCTGTGGATGCCTGAAGCTGAAGACTTGCGTGCTGCCATAAATTGCAGCATTCTTTTCCGCTGATTGTAGCAATCGGATAAAATGCTCCCCTGCAGTCTAAGACCTTTGCTCTTTCTCTTGCTTCATCCAATGTTTTATATCTGAAATATAATAAATTTTTAGCTGCTTCCCTGTTGTTAAACAAAAAGAATGGTAAACAGTAAGTTTCCGTATCCCAAAAAGCATTTCCGTTGTACGCCTCTCCGGTCAGCCCTTTAGCTCCAATGTTGGTTCCCTTTACAGCGCCGTGATAAGTCTGGAACATCTGAAAGATACAAAATCTTATTCCCTGCTGGTTTTCTTCATCTC
>JAUUNJ010000396.1 GCA_030844625.1 Roseburia sp.
TATATCATTGAGGATAATATGGATTTTTTAAAGAAAACTATTAATTAAATTTATTGTAACTATTCAGAACCAGCTTTACTCAAAGATGAAATCAGGGTGACCTGAGATTGCATTTTTGATTGCTTGGTAAGCATTATGTCCCTGCTTGTGTGCCGTGCCAACGTAGGACATGATTTTCCGATAATCTCTGGCACCTTCCTCTGTTCGGAAGCATCCGGATACTTTGGTCTTGACCTTTATCATCCGAAGATCACGTTCTGCCTGGTTGTTATCAAACGGGACATTGAAGTTATGAATAAAAAGGCAGACTGGGACCTTGTAATTCGCAAGGCGTTCTACAAGGGCAAGGATTTTTCCTTTTTTCTTCCGACCACGTTTTTTCTCTGCGGTTTCGGGAAGTGGATTTTCCTTCCGAGCCTGTTCGATAAGTTCATCATACTTTTTAGCGAACTTATGATAGTGATAATAGCTCAGAAAGTCCTTGCCTTTCTCTACAGCTTTGTCTTTGACCTTTTTCATTTCCAGTAAAAGGTCTATAAATGCAGATGCCCACTTCTGCTCAGGATGATTTTCATCAATCCCCGTTAATTCACGGAGAAGATGGGCACAGCAGACTGCATGCTGAATATCCGGATAATTCCAGTAGGAAGCCCAGCAGTCATGCATGGCAATCCCTTTGAATTCCGGGAGAACACCGCATTGTTCCATGCCCGCATTTCCACGTTTGGGACTGATATCAAGATAGGTGTATTCACAGTTTGAGGCATCATGAACCTACCAGAGTTTTTTATCCACTCTGGTTCCTGTTTCATCGAAATGTCCAAGTGCGGAATCGATCATTTTATCCTTGATCTTACCTACTGTTTCACTCAGACTGTCAGCGCATCTTTTTACCATGCTACTGATTGTTTCTGTTGCAATCGGAATGTTAAATACTTCGGAAAGGATCTCATGGGTGCGTTTGATGCTGACTGCACCTACGGTATTCAACGCAACAGCTAATGACTGAAGATTTTCGCCATACTGTACGGCTGCTTTTACGTCAGAAGGGAAAGCACCTCTGCGTGTATCTCCATACAGCATACAGATTGGAAGTTCCAGTGCCTGATGTCCGTTCTGTCCACCAGCCTTTTTACCAGATGGTTTTCGCAGACTCTTTGGGGCAGGCTTTTTGAAACCATCACTTGAAGGTGGTTTGGAACTGTTTTTGGAGTTCTTATTAAGCTGTTCCTTTAGTTTCTGTATCGTCTGATTGAGTTGAGCGATCAATTGTGTTTGCGCATTGATTGTAGCATTCAGGGAATCTACAGTTGATGTTAATGAATTAACCTGCTGTAATAACTTCTTATTCATTTCATCTTTTGTCAATCAGACCACCTTCTTCCGTTAAAATTCGATACTTCTATTTTAACGGAAAATGGGGTAAAAAGCGAATCGTAAGATTTTGGCATACTGTCAAAATGACGGTGGATAACCCAAAAAAAATCAGAGATTAAATGCTGATAACACCCGGATAAAATCCACAAAAATGCTGTTATCTGGATAAAACTAAGGAGTTATGTTTCAGTAATCCACAAACCCGAAGCACTTGGCAGCCAAACTGAAAAATTATCCACACTTTGCACTAAAACGATGATGAAACAGAAATTTTATTTTCTCTGTTTTGCCGAAAAATCAAGATGTACTTAATGAGGTACTGAATAGTTACTCATATATTAATTAACGTGTCTTTTGACACCCTAATCCCAATAAGACACAAATTGCTTGATAAAACAATACATATAGTTATAGAATAAGTGTAGAGAATTACAAGCCTGATCAACAGAATTTGATGAAATCCAGTGTTTAATATTAGTTGTAGTCGAGGAAAAGTAAATGTCAGAAAAAACGATTAGGGTAAAGAAAGAAGAAAATAGATTACTGGTGTATTATTCCCCAAGTATTAATTTTGATGAGATTGTGAGGAACATTGCGTATGGAACACTGATTAAGGGGACATTTTGGGTGACTCAAGACAATCTTGTTGAGGTTAATGAAGAAGAGGAGTATATTTGCTTTCGGATTGCAGGTACAGAAGGTACATATTACGTCCTTGATAAGAAGGTATTTAATATTGAAAATTCTATATATGTAGATAAATGTTTGGATATCACAGATAAATGGTTTATTACATATCCTCATAATTCGATTATGAGGAGACTGGATAATTTAATCTCAAAAAAGCTTTATATTGTTGAAAGTGATGATGGGATAGAGAATCATTTGCCGGGCAGTGCTTTTCTGGGATTGGTAGAAATATTTCCGAATGCTTATGAGGTTAACAAATATGTGAATGCTCGGATCGCGTACCTGTTATCCAATTATGTAGAGGGAGTGTGGAAACACAAGGAGTCTTATGAAAAATACCTTGAGAAAAAAGAAACACATTTTTCATTAGTCGATAATCAGTGCATTAAGTTGATGGGCTACGAAATGTACAGAAAAGCATTTGAGAATCTTGAAAGGATGCTTGCAGATCCTGAACCATATTCAGAAAAGGTCTGGCAGGAAAAAATTTATGAAATAATATGTGTGCTTTATCCTAAGTACATAGCCAGTTTCCGAGAAATTGAGATTGGAAATGATGGTCGTCATTCGAAAAAACCGGATTTTATACTGGTAGATTCTTCTGGATTTGTTGATCTTCTGGAAATAAAAAAGCCTAATAACCAAAAAGTTGTTTCGTCTACGGAATATAGAAATAATTATGTGGCTGGAAGAGATTTAGAAGGGGCGATTGTTCAGATAGAGAAGTATGTATACATTTTAAATCATGAAGGAGAGGCGCGTGCAAAAAAAATACGAGATAAAATTGCAGGTGGTCTTCCGGCAGGATTAGAAATTAAAGTAGTGAATCCACAGGGAATTTTGCTTTTGGGAAGGAGCAGGGGATTGACAAAGGAACAGCTTTTTGATTTCGAAATAATAAAAAGACAACATAAGAATATTGTAGATATTATGACATATGATGATCTGCTAAATCGATTGAAAAATATTTTGAAGCAGATGGAGGCAGATTCAAATTGTATATAGATAGAACTGGGGGAGTATCCTAAAGTTTGTGTAAACCTCCAAACTGATGTAAGATAAAATTACTCAGTTTGGAGGT
>JAUUNJ010000397.1 GCA_030844625.1 Roseburia sp.
AAACATAGCCGATCCAATATGACGGTCATTATGGAAAGGGCACAGACAAAGGATATTTTCTCCCTTGACTTGAACTGGGCTTCCTGTCGATTCCACTACAGAAACAATATCCGCACTCTCCTTTAACTCTGCTGTATCTATACTTTTCATGTTCTCTCCTTTCAAATCAATATGTTTACGTTTCAATATCAATATGAAATGAAAAAAAGAGAAGCCTTAAAAGACTCCTCTTAAAATTGCTATGAAATTGTATCAGACAGCGATTGGGATATTCCGCACCTGCTCTCCCGTCTGGTAGTTGTCCAGACGGACATCATCCTCCGTAAAACTATAAAAGCTTGTTTTCTCAGGATTTAACCAGAAATCCGGTGCCGGATGCTGTTCCCTTTTGATCAGTTCTTTCACAATCGGAATATGCCGATCGTAAATATGAGCGTTCGCAATCACATGCACCAGCTCTCCGGCTTTCATTCCGACATGTCTTGCAACCATATGCACAAGAACTGCATACTGGCATACATTCCAATTACCAGCAGCAAGCAGGTCATTGGAACGCTGGTTTAAGACTGCATTCAGATATTTTTCCCCGTTTTTCTCCGTCACCATAAAGGTGACTTCGTATGCACATGGAGCCAAATGCATATCTTTCTGTTCCTCCGGATTCCACATGGAAACAATGATGCGGCGGCTGAACGGGGTGTTGACCAGATCATAAATTGCCTTGTCAATCTGCGTCATGTACCAGATATCTCCATTTCTTTCCCCAATTACACGACCTGTAAACTGACCGTGTTCATTCGTACAGCCAACGACCGCGAGTGTCTTTGCACTGGAATTTCCGTTAAAATACGGAAGCATCGTTACGTCTGGAAATGCCTTTACAATTCCCTCAATCGTGATTTCCGGATACCCATACATTTTCGCCTGCTGGTACCCATAGGCTTTTCCGATAAAACCCTCTTTATCCGCCCACTCATCCCACACAGTGCTGTTTAAGTCATTGATGTTGTTGGATTTTCTCTGCCAGATCCACAACATTTCCTCTGTACAGGTCTTGATAGCGGTTCGCCGAAGAGTCATTGCCGGAAATTCTTTTGACAGATCATAGCGGTTGACGATGCCAAATCTTGCCAGTGTATATGCCGGCTCATTTGTATCCGTCCATACCGGGCGCACATCCTCTCCCTTATTGTCTGTTCCATTTGTTAATATATCCCTGCACATGGCAACAAATACTTCATCTGCTTTACTCATCTCATTTTCTCCCTTCAATTCTGAAATTTGTTTCATAAAGAATATGAGATAAAGTTTTTTACACAAAAAAAAACCTCCGGTAAGTTCAACCGAAGGTTTCATTTTTTCATTCAATTAGATCAGTATCCGCAAACGTTGTTTCTATAGCGCTTGCTGCCGCAGCGTCTACTATACTAGGAGACAGCACATTTCCAACAATCATATTAGATATCTTTGCAGGATCCTGATTATAAAATGTGTATTCAATGTCAGCAATTTCTTCTTCAGAAAGCTCATAAAAAATTATTTTATATTCATCCTGTACTCTTGAATACTTAAATTCCTTTATAAAAAGATTTTTATTTACATAATCCTGCAAAGCATTCTCTATCATTTCTTTTTCTCTTGTCACTGTACAATTAGAAAAATTCAAAAATCTTGAAAAGTCAATCCTTTTAAAAATTACTGTATAATCGTTACTGGAAGAATACTCTTTATTCCTAATAAGTCTGTAGATCTTATAGCGCTGTTGCATTAACGGTAAATACAGTAATTGTGCCGTGTTATCATCGAGACGATCTACAGCATAAGTAGGTAATCTCGTAATTAGACCGTCCTCAACTTGTTTTGTTATATACTGATTAGAAAATGATTCTATATAATTGATTCCATTGATCTGTGAAAATTTAGTATCGCCTAGCAAACCATAGGAAGCAATGATTGTGTCATTCTGATATACATCTAATCTTGTATGTTGTAGTTTATAAATATGATCCCTAACGCGTTCCCTATCTCTCTGCGAGAGAATACGGTTTGTTCCATTTTTTAATAAAACAGCTTTTACCAAATCCGACTCTGGAATCAAAATAGATCTTGAATCAGAGATAGTCTGAATGGATTTATTCGTTATGTATGAGATTATATTTACGTCAAGCGTATCTAATAATGTATAATATTTAGCAGCACTTGTACCATCATAAGTAATCACTGTCTTTATATTAGAATTAATTGGATCTCTAATCTCAATTTGTGTCACACCAGTTTCATTCAACGGAAACTTTGTACTTGATGCGCTAAGAATAGATTTATCACCAAGATAATCTAAATATGTCATGGTCTGACTACTTAAGTCAGAATGATATCTTTCTTTAATTACTTGTAATATATTTATCAAAAGATCGTTCTCAAAATAGCTGCATTTTGTTTTATCGGTAATGTATTCTGTTCCGGGACATTTAATCATTTTAGATTTGGCATCTTTCGACCAAATTTCTACAAGCTTCAATGACTCTGCTATAATATCGTCAAGTGTCTGATTTACATAAATTGTTGCTCTCTGCTCTGCATTCAATGCAGTATATGAGTATACTTTATTTCGTGCAAAAAACTTTTCAAGATTATCTGTATGTTCCCATATGCATAGATCAACATCATCTTTACATTTCTGCAAATAACGCGTCTTTCGTCTAGTTCTTGCTCTCATTTTTAATGTCAACAGCTTGGATAGTCCTTCCGGATCCTTATCCAGAATGTCTGTTTGTACATAGTAAGAGACATAATCAAACAACGACTCTTTTAAATATTTATTCTTTTGATAATTGTCTGTATAAAATTCAATCAGATCATTATCTAAATATCTGATAATATCATTTAAAATTGCTACAGAAATTTTTTGCATCGTTTTCCCTCCAATGCAATTATTATATAGTTTTCAGTATTTTTAAGCAAATGAAAAAGTGTCTATGGTTTTTAAGTGTACATATAAACATGTCACCAATTCCTAAGTGCCGTTTCTATTGTGTCGTGAAGTCTCACACGACCGAGGTCGCGTGCTTCCATACCTGTTTCTCTGGGGGTATGGACTCGCTGACTGAAGATACAGTGATAACACCGTAACTGCACGCTGTTTAAGCG
>JAUUNJ010000398.1 GCA_030844625.1 Roseburia sp.
CAGGGGATGCGGGAAATGGCTCAAAAATTAGCGAAGATGCATCAATAACCGAAAAGAAGGGGACTGTTGCAAAATAGCTCTCTGAAAAAACAATGCACAAAACCCGGAACCTTTTCACAGCCAAAACGGCTTAAAAAGGCTCCGGGTTTCTAATTTTGTGCTATTTCTTTATGCAAGTTGCTATCGCATTTTTATTTTGCAGCAGCCCATTTAGATTTTACGTAGATTTTACGATTACTTTGCTATTGAAGGTGTTGTGTAAAGAATTTCACTACACATCACGCGACCAGCCACTTATCAATATATGCAGAAATTCGGTTACTCCAATCCATTTCATCGCATGCATTTTCTATTTCATCAATGGCAGTTTGCAGAAACTTTTGCACATCCTCCGGCCGAGGTATGCCATCATTGATATAAGAATTCTCAATTAGCCTCATAAACGAGTCAAGCTCTAATGGGACAATTTTAGGCTTGCCTCCATATGCCGTGATATTTTTTATTTGATTCAACCCAAAAAAGTGCGCCCATGTTGCCCTGTTAATCGATGGTGCTATAAATAAACAGTAGGTCGTTTTTCCTTTCAGTTTCTGAAGTTGTGCATAGTGTCGTGTCACCGGCTCCCCTTCAGATTCATATTGTCGTTGACCTCTTTGCAATGTAACTTCAACTGACAAGGCAAACGTGCCGTAATCACACTCAATATCTGGCATATTGCCTTGGGCCGTTGAGGTAGGTCGGCCGGAATCATCAACTTTGAAATTGCCTTTAATTGTTCCACCGTCTAACATTGTCATCGCCCTCCATGTATTCCACTCAAGAAACAAGGGAGCATCGTATACTTCATCTGACAAAATCTCATTATAAGTATCAATAACCTCTTGATACAAAGCATAAGATTTCAGTTCCTCGGTCTGTTTCTGAATAATTGCAACTCGCTTTGTTTGAACAGAGCTATCTCTTAAATCTTTCAGTTCCCCAATCGTCTTTCCTAAAAGCTCTCGTTTGGTGTATGAATAATTGCGCATTAACATATCTTCTAAGTTATTGCGATCATCCGTATACAAACAGGGTTGTGTAGGGTCAAACAAATATTTCTTAAACATCGTCACATCGTCAATATAGACTGGTTCTCTTGGGACTGTTTCTAATATATAATCAATCTCTTGAATCTTGTCTTGGGCAATCCGAATTGACCTGCCATCAGATGCAAACATCTCGGTAAAACGGAAACAACGGAAACATGCATCAGCATAATCTCTCATATTACGTTTTTTCTTACTGATAAATGACTTCACATCACTTGTTTTAGATTCTCTCGTCGCTATGTGACCTGTCTTGATTTCCTCGGCATAAATTCTAGAAATCTCTTGGTTTACAACATTATCAATAAATTTCTTGTATTGCCCCTTGTGTCTTTCTTTTTCTTCTCTAAAAGAAAGAATTTGTCTTTTTACCGCCTCGTACTTTCGATAGTCCGTCAATTGCAAAGCGAAAATTCTAAATTCGTCCGGTGTCAGATACTCTAAATCACGAATTAAACGAATAATTTCCAAATATGGATGTCCCCAAAAAGTTCCTTTAATTTTTCTTCCCTCTTTATGGTATGGAGAAGGTAATTGGAATTTTAAGAGTTGTCTCAAAAAAATTTCATGTGGCCGGTTTCCACGTATAAATTCTTCGCCTGCATCTGTCAATTGGATTTCTGGCGAAAGGTCAACAAAGCCCAATCCTTGCGGTGAGCGAGTAATGCGATCACGTGCACTAAACGCAGAGTATTTTCTAGATGTTTCTCCCTCAAATGTAGTTGCATCTGCAAGCGCATGGGCAAATTCTTCTTGCACTCGTTCGTTACCACTCCATGTCTGCCCTGAAAATTTATCCACCAGCAAATCAATTTCAGGAATCAATTTTTTGGGCGATCTAGGCGAAGTTGTAAAAAACAGCGTACGGCTACTTTTAATTACTCCCATATTTCACTCCTAATAATTTTTTACAACGATGTGCATTTTATCATTATTGAAGCGGTTTCTAATATTTACTGCATAGTTTTTGTAATACTCATCAAAGATGTATTCTCCATAAAGCTCCTCAGTAAGCGGTGTTTTGCCAATTACCATTAAAGCTCGACAGGAAAGATTGCGAAAATCAGCCGCTAACCTACGATGTTCTGTCTCATCAAAACCATTCATCATATCGATATTTCCATAATCATTAAACACGCAATCGTATGGTGGATCTAAAAAAACGAAATCATCTTCTTGAGCCATCGCAAATATTTTGCTGTAATCCAAATTGTATAATTCAGCACCTTGCAACAGTTCGCTATGCTGTTGTGTGACTAGTCGAGTATTCAAATTGGGATAGCGACCAAATGGGACATTATACTCGCCACTATTATTATACCTAATCATTCCCGAATACGCTGTCTTATTTATAAAAAAGTACAATACCCCATCAAGATAACTACCATCTGGATGGTTAAAAAGCTCTCGAATCCGATAGTACAACGCTTCATTATCATTTGGGACTCTCTCATCAGGGGTCTCTGTCTTGAGCTTTTTATATTCTGCTTGATTTTCCTCGTATAACAATTGCAATGCATCAAGTTGCACTCGCATCTCAGAATAATTGTTCCGAAGTTGGCTATAAAATGTCATCAACCGCGTATTGACATCATTTATAATTGCATTTTCGGGCTCCAGATAGAAGTATACTGCCCCACCTCCAAAAAATGGTTCAATATAACGATTAAAATCATCTGGTATATATTGTAAAAAACGCGGAATCTCACGGGACTTCCCACCTCGATACTTCAACACAGGATTCATCGCTACACCTCTCCTTTCATTCTATATTCTCTCTGAGTTTGCAAACTCATTTTATTTTGCTTTATTTTATTATATCAGTTTAAGTTTTTCCATTCAACACTAAATGTATTACTTTGCACATCAGACCTTTGTACTATATAGCTTATCTTATATAGTATGCTTCCACTTCATTCCTCAAATTCCAGATCGCTGGGCAAAATCAGGTCCAGCTCGGCGGCAGGTTCTGCCACAAGGCGGCGGCTCTGGTGGAAGATGGCCTTTTCCAGCGTGTTGCGGGCAAGACGGCCGTTGCCGGCGGTGC
>JAUUNJ010000399.1 GCA_030844625.1 Roseburia sp.
TGTAAGGTAAATGCATATGAAACTGAGGCAATGACCCAGTTGTTGGAAAAAGCAGATTATGTTATTGTCCCTTTTGATGAAAAGGCAGATATTTATATTATAAATACATGCTCTGTTACAAATATGGCAGACAGAAAATCGAGACAGATGCTCCATAGGGCAAAAAAACTTAATCCTGATGCAATCGTTGTTGCTACAGGCTGTTATGTTCAGACTGCAACAAAAAAAGTCATGGAAGATATGGCGATAGATATTGTAGTAGGGAATAACAGAAAAAAAGAAATCGTGTCAATTCTGGAGGAATATTATAAAAGTCACAATAAGGATTGTGAGCATGTGATAGATATTAATAATACATCAGAGTATGAGGACTTGGAAATAGCAACGGTTACAGAACACACAAGGGCTCATATGAAAATACAGGATGGCTGTAATAATTTTTGTTCCTATTGCATTATTCCATATGCCAGAGGCAGAATCAGAAGCAGAAGTATAGATAATATTAAAAATGAGATGGTTCGCCTGGCAGAGCAGGGATTTAAGGAAATTGTCCTTACGGGTATTAATCTGGGATGCTATTGTGATGGTGATAAAAAATTAATAGATGTAATAGAAATGGCAGATACGGTGAATGGCATTGAAAGAATAAGGCTGGGTTCCCTTGACCCGGAGGTTATAACAAAGGATTTTGTAGAAAGGCTGTCAAAAGTTTCAAAAATCTGTCCTCATTTTCATCTTTCCCTGCAAAGCGGATGTGATAAGACTCTTAAGGCGATGAATAGACATTATACATCCGGGGAATACTATGAAAAATGCTGTATGCTAAGAGAATGTTTTGATAATCCTGCATTTACAACAGATATTATTGTGGGATTTCCGGGAGAAACAGAGGAAGATTATATTATATCAAGGGAATTTGTAAAAAAAGTGGCTTTTGCCGAACTTCATGTTTTCAAATATTCAAGACGGGATGGAACTGTGGCTGCAAAAATGGACTGCCAGATTGATGAAAAGGTTAAGACCCGGAGAAGCGATGAACTGATTAAAGTAGGAGAACTGTTGACGGAAAGGTATAGAAAGGATAAAATTGGAAAAGAAGTTTCTGTTTTGTTTGAGGAGAAAACAGTAATTGAAGATAAAGAATACTGGGTAGGACATACTAAAGATTATATCAAAGTAGCAGTCTTGTCAGAGGAAAATTTAAATGGAGAAATTATGGATGTGACTCTGACTGACTTTATAAGGAATGAAATAATGCTTGCCACCAGGTGAGTTTTATATTAAACTTATAATACATAATGCCCGAAAAGGCGGAAAAAGGACGTGATAAGATGAGCGATTTAGGTAGTACACAGTTTTTCAGAGTTCCACAGGAACAAAAATTAGGAGTAGAAGAGATTCTTGAACAGGTTTATGAGGCATTATCTGAGAAAGGATATAATCCGGTGAATCAAATTGTCGGATATATTATGTCAGGGGATCCCACATACATTACAAGCCATAAGAATGCAAGAAGCCTTATTATGAAGGTAGAGCGTGATGAACTTATTGAAGAAACTGTAAAATATTACATTAATAACAAATTAAAATAAATTAGCGCTATAATGAAAATTATTAAATTTTCAGAATGCGTTTTTTTCTGATGCATAAAGGGAACAGATAGTCATGAGAATTATGGGATTGGATTTTGGATCGAAGACAGTAGGAGTGGCGGTGACAGACCCGTTAGGTATGACTGCACAGGGAGTTGAAATCATACGAAGAGATTCGCCCAATAAACTTAGAAAAACTCTTGCCCGAATTGAGCGTCTGATTGAGCAGTATGATGTTGAGACAATAGTTCTGGGATATCCGGTTATGCTGGATGGAACAGAGGGAGAAAGAGTAGAAAAAACAAAGGAGTTTGCAGCTATGCTTGAAAGACGTAGCGGCAGGCAGATTATTTTTCAGGATGAAAGACTTACCACGGTGGAAGCGTATGAAATTATGGATCAGGCAGGAATAAAAAAGCAGGACAGATACAAATATGTTGACCAAATTGCAGCCACAATTATTTTAGAAGACTATATCAATAGGGTGAAGAACTAATTGTGGAGCGCGTCAGATACACATAGAAAAAAGATAAATTACACTTACAAAAAATATGAAGGACTGGAATTTAAGATGGAAGAAAAAATTGTTTTTGTAGATGAAGACGACAATGAAATAGAAATGTTTGTTGTTGAAGAGACAAGAATTAATAACGTAAATTACATTCTCGTGACAGATGATGACGAGAGTGATGAGGCTACAGCTTATATTTTAAAGGACATATCTGATGACGAAGATGAAGAAGCCATTTATGAAATGGTAGATGAAGATTCAGAACTTCAGTATATCGGAAAGATTTTTTCTGAATTGCTTGAAGATGTGGATATCACCAATGAGGACTAAGTTTTCGGGCATTAGATGTCGAACATACGGAGCAGAGTGGGAAACCCTTTGTCTTGCAGGCGAGTTGCATAAAATGGGTTTGCCTGTTTTCGTGTGAAATTACGTTTTGATCGGGAAAATTGAAATAAGGAGGAAGATTAGAGAGAATGAATGACAATTCAAGAATTAAGGTAATTCCACTGGGAGGTTTAGAACAGATAGGAATGAACATGACTGCCTTTGAATACAATGACAGTATTGTTGTTGTGGATTGCGGTCTGTCATTTCCGGATGATGAGATGTTAGGAATTGACTGTGTCATACCGGATATAACTTTTTTAAAAGAAAATATAGATAAGATTAAGGGGTTTGTAATTACGCATGGACACGAAGACCATATAGGAGCATTGCCTTATGTGCTTAAGGAAATTAATGTACCGGTATATGGTACAAAACTGACCATGGGGATTATAGAGGGAAAACTGGCAGAACATGAACTTCTTGATGTGGTTAAGCGAAAGGTTATAAAATTTGGACAAAGCATACATCTTGGAGATTTCAGAATAGAGTTTATAAGGACAAATCATAGTATTGCAGATGCAGCGGCTCTTGCCATTCATACTCCGGAGGGAGTTATTGTTCATACAGGTGACTTTAAAGTGGATTACACACCGGTTTTTGGTGATGCAATTAATCTGACCAGATTTAGTGA
>JAUUNJ010000400.1 GCA_030844625.1 Roseburia sp.
GGGCATGTTCGTAAATATTGAACCTGTCTACATAGCACGTAAGATCCTGAACCTTTCCCGTTATACTTTTTCTTAATTTTTCAAGTTCATCAATATCCGTTTCCAGACTGTCATTTTTCCCATTGGCAGCATTTTCAACAATCTGATTAATCAGAGTAATACCTGATCTGTTTTCAGACTGCAGTATGCCATCGTCTTCCGCAACCATTGTATAGTAAGTATAATAATTCATCGCAAGACGAATATTAGCATATTTGTTATTTATTTCCATAAATCCACCATAATATGCTTTCAAATTGTCTTCTATATTTTTATTTTTTAAAATTTCTCCAACAATCTTCTTCATTTCATCCTCCAGACGGATAATGTTTTCTCTCAATTATGTTTGACTCATTGTTATTTCATGATGTCGCTGAAATCAAATGTGGCAAAATAGTCCTCCGGCGTCTCTGCTCTTCTGATAAGTTCAACGGAACCATCTTCCTTTAACAAAAGTTCTGCGGAGCGAAGTCTTCCGTTATAATTATATCCCATAGAAAATCCGTGAGCTCCCGTATCATGAATCACAAGGAAATCTCCCATATCAATTTTTGGAAGTTCCCTGTCAATGGCAAATTTATCATTATTTTCACAAAGGGAACCTACAACATCATAAACATGATCACAAGGCTCATCTTCCTTGCCCATTACGGTAATATGATGATATGCACCATACATTGCAGGTCTCATAAGGTTTGCTGCACAGGCATCCACTCCAATATACTCTTTATAAATATGCTTTTCATGAATTGCCTTTGTAACCAATGCCCCGTAAGGTCCCATCATAAAACGTCCCATCTCCGTATATATAGCAACATCATCCATTCCTGCAGGCGTAAGTATTTCCTCATATACTTTTCTTACCCCCTCTCCAATTGCCATAATGTCATTCGGAGTCTGATCCGGTCTGTATGCAATTCCCACACCGCCGGAAAGATTTATAAACTTAATGTCTGCTCCAGTTTCTTTTTCCAGCTTAACAGCCAGTTCAAAGATTACTTTTGCAAGCATTGGATAATACTCGTTTGTCACTGTGTTGCTGGCAAGAAATGCATGAATACCAAAATTCTTTACACCTTTTGCCTTAAGAATTTTGAACGCCTCTACAATCTGCTCAGGCGTCATTCCATATTTAGAATCTCCAGGGTTGTCCATGATTCCATTGCACACTTCAAATATTCCGCCAGGATTATATCTACAGCTTACTGTTTCAGGAATTCCACATTCCTGTTCCATAAAATCAATCATTGTAATATCATCCAGATTGATGATGCCTCCAAGAGAATTACAATACTTGAACTCTCCCTCAGGCGTTTCATTGGATGAAAACATAATTTCATCATCCCTGAAACCAAGCTTATCTGCAATCATAAGTTCTGTGTAGGATGAACAATCCACGCCGCATCCTGCCTCTTTCAATTTTTTGATAATAAATGGATTTGGTTCTGCTTTCACTGCAAAATATTCCCGAAATCCTTTATTCCATGAAAATGCTTCATTCACTTTTCTTGCATTCTCCATAAATCCCTTTTCATCATAAATATGATAAGGGGTTGGATATGTCTTTTCAATCTCCTTTAATTGTTCCAGTGTTACAAACGGTTTCTTTTCCATTTTTTCAGTCCTCCTCGTATAATATGTTATGCTCCCTCCTTCCGGCGGGCGGCAAGTCGTCGGAAACCATACAAAAAATGAACGGTTTTCATTTGGTTTCCTTTTCTATCTGCCGTATATGTCACAAAGATATCTTAATCTTTCTACTTCATCCGGGCCAAACTGCCCCTGTGTCATTCTCCATCTCCAATTCGTGCCCATAGAGGATGGAAGATTCATTCTTCCAATATTTCCAACTTTTAGTACATCCTGCATCTGGAATATTACCAGATTGGCAACACTCTCATATGCTGTCTTGAAAATGCTGTCTACCAGTTCTTCTACAGACGCATGGGGATTCCCCATGTACTCTCTTATGTATCCCAGTTCCCACCATTCAAGGCTTGTAAAATATCCCACCAGCGTATCATTGTCATGGGTTCCGCCATAGGCAACTATATTAGATTCCCAGTTATATGGAAGATGATCATTCTTTCTGTCTCCATCAAAAGCAAATTCCAATACTTTCATTCCCGGATATCCCGACTGTTCCAGTACCTGAACCACTTCCGGCATCTTAATTCCCAGATCCTCGGCAATAATCTTCTTATCTCCTACAGATTCATTCATTGCCTTAATCAGCTTCATTCCCGGACCCTTGACCCACTCTCCATTTCTGGCATCCATATCTTCTGCTGGAATGGAATAATATTTCACAATTCCGATGAAATGATCAATTCTTATCACATCATAAAGTTTGGCTGAGTGCGCCATCCGGTGTCTCCACCACCTAAAATCATCTTCCTCAATTTTCTCCCAGTCATAAAGTGGGTTCCCCCATCTTTGCCCTGTCTCAGAAAATGCGTCCGGCGGCACTCCCGCAACCTTTTTTGGATTCAGTTCTTCATCCAGTTGGAACATATCCGAATTATGCCATACATCAGCCGAATCCATCGCCAGATAAATAGGAATATCACCAATAATCTCTATTCCTTTTTCATTGGTATAGTCTTTTAATTTATTCCACTGTTCATAAAATTTAAACTGAATGAATCTGAAAAAATCAATATCTTCAGATAATTCTTCCATATATTTTTCTGTTGCCCCCGGCTGTTTGTATTTGATATCATCATCCCAGTCCTGCCATGATGTATAATCAAATTTCTTTTTGCAGGCACTGTAGATACAATATCCATCCAGCCAGAATTCATTTTCTTTCAGAAATTCCTTATATTCCTCTGTCTCCTTATGGTTGCTGTTTTCATATGCCTTATGTAGCACCGTAAATCTGGAATTATAAAGCAGTCCGTAATCAACATACTGATCTTCCATATTCCATTTAAAACTTTCTACATAATTTTTTTCTAACAGACCTTCTTCTATTAGGGTATCCAAATCAATAAAATATGGATTCCCTGCAAATGCCGAAAAAGATGCATACGGGCTGTCGCCATAACTTGTAGGACCCAG
>JAUUNJ010000401.1 GCA_030844625.1 Roseburia sp.
TTTTCAAACACCGAATCTGCCACTTTGGGTAACAGGAGAAGGCGAGCAATGTAAATTTATAAGACCCGGTATAAATCGGGTCTTTAATTTTATATAAGAGGTTGACAAAATGAATATAAAATGCTACAATATAATCAAGATAGAGGAAGTGTGAGGAGGCAGTGTATGGATAAGGAAATGAAAAAAATATTAAAATCAAGAAAAGCTGGTGATAAGGCTGAAAGAAGAGCTTATTGGAAAAATTTTTTTCGGTTAAATAAAGATGTGACTAGGTTACTAATCATCTTTTTGATTTTGCTTGCAATATTGGGTGGCAAGACCGGAATTAAAAGAACACAGCTGAAGAATAGTTTACTGGCCGGACTGGAAGTGCAGGATGAGGATACATTTGTAAAGAGCTTGAAAGGGAAAAAATCTGATATTAATGGAATGTCACAGTATGATAAGTATAAAATGGGATTGGATTATCATAACGGATCAGATTCTGATCATGATGGATTGTCAGATGAAGATGAAATTGAAGTATATGGAACGGATCCGCTTAAAAGCTCTACATCTGGAGATCTGTATACAGATGGATATAAGATCGCAAACAATATGGATCCTGGTAAGTCATACGAGACGGAAAGCCCGTCTTTTGAAAACAATAATTGTAAGGAAGTAACATTATCAGCTGATGATGCCGGAAGCATGAATGCGGTTGTAGAAGATGTTACGGACCGGTATTCTTTGACTGATTATGGCATTAAGAAGATATATAAGGGATTCTGGATCAGCAATTATTCAGGCACTATTAGTTTGAACTTGAAGAAGGTGTTTTCTGATAATGACATTTCAAAATCTGATATCAGTATCTGGATGTACAAAGGGGATTTCCTTACATATGGTTTGTCAGATTTGGAAAAATGTAAGTATAAGATGAATGGAAACCAGGCAGAGATCGAAAATAAATTCACTGCGGATACATCGTATTATATTTATGTTACCGGAAAGAAAAACATATTAAATTCGATTCTTTCATCGACTTCGCATCAGACACAGCTTAACAGCTCCCGGGATACTCAGGCAATCTTTTTATTAAAGGAATCTCCGATTCTTCACTCACTGGGACTGACAAAGGTTGATGTATATTATCCGGATCAGAATGATGATGAAGCCAATATTAAAATGGAACAGAGAGCCATTAAGTTATATAATCTGCAAGAGGATACAGACGAAATCAATTTCATTCCATCGTCTGCCGACAAAATTCAGAAAAAGTATGAAAAATTGCGTAATATGATGCCGAAGTTGGATACCAAAGATGGACTGGTATATGATAAAGACGGAAAAGGAAATTTATTACTTGCTTTATTTGGTTATCAGTGCATTGACGATGGAATTACTGTTGATGCAAGTGGAAACGGAAAAAACAGTGAAGATTCTGAAAAGGTAACTTATAAGAAACATCATACTTCGTTTGATCCGTATGTAGATGAACTTCCTTTCCAAAATTTTGCTTCACAGTATGGTCACAATGGAAATTGCGCTGGTATTGCTCATTTAACTTCTTATTTGTTTAATACCGGATCTTTCCCGGATAATGGCAGCTATGATGATATCAAATGGAATCTTAATACGGACAAACATAACGCAACGCTTATGGATCCGGAACTAGATGATTATAAGACAAATTCTTTTGTAGATGATCATTCTTCGACTTTTAACAATTATATTAGTGAGGATAAGCTGACATCTGGAGAAAAGGAATTTGTAAAAATGATCGGTGCAGCTTACCAGGAGGATAATGATAAACTGCCATACCTGAATGAGTACATGGTATCAAATGGCTGGACTCCGGCTTGGAGCGTTGCAGAGCATATGATGGATTACTTGGATGGCGGAAAGATACTCAATGTAGGATTGTATTTAAAGAATGGATCTGGTCATACCATTACAGTTTATGATTATTATTACAACTATGCAGGAGAACTTATTTTCAGAGTGTACGACTCCAACATTCCACAGAATCATATGGATGATGTAGAATTAAATTGTGACGGGGCTTGCTATCTTCAGTGTAAGAAGGTTTTAAGAAGTGATGGAACTTATGGAATGGAGTATTTATATTATCCAATTCAAGGACAGACAGAATATCTTGCATCTACCAGTGCCAATCTTATGTCCAAGAGTGCTATAATGGTATATGATGAAAATTTGAATATTTTAAACTAAGAGATTAGAAGGTGTTGTTAGATATTCTATTATGAGTGGACAAGATATTCTTCGTGCAGATAAGGATTGCCAACAGAAAAAAGGGATGGGCATTGTTGATTGGGTACAGAACTGGATGCAGAAAGAAACCAGGGAGGAACTGCTCGCTCATGGATGATTTTTCCCTAATTGTTAATCTCCCAGAGGTCTTTGATGAAAAGATGGCAAAAGAGTTTAGAAGTTCATTGGAGAATCTGTTGAATGACTATTTCACAGCATTTTCTGAGATAGCAACAGATTTGCATAAAAAATATCCAGTATTCCAGTGCGGAACGAGCATTGAATTTGAAAATGGGAAAATGTTTTAGATATTATTTACGCAGCGTTTTGACAAAAATGCAATTAGTGTAGGCATGGTAAATGATTATGGTATTTGCGATAAAGTTATGGATTATGGAGATGCAGTAATTATTAACAAATATGCGCTGAAAATGAGTACCAGGATTCATGATCAAAGGATAGCAGCCAGCACAGATATATTTAAGGGACCGGCGCAAGTAGAGGGCATATATAGTATGCCAGTCTCTGGAGACTCGAAAATGCCAATTTACAAATCTCGTGATAATAATTATAATTTCGTTGATGGACCAGGCAGGGTTATCATGAATCATAAAAAATAATTTGCGCCAAATTGGCGCAAGGCGGAAAATTACTTTCAACAGCGTGAGGGGGGATAGTTAAATGAAAGCGTTTGAATATACTCAAAAGAAAAATTTAGAAAATCTTTCCCCGGATCAGCAACGATTCACTGCTAAAATGATAGTAAATGAAGTACAGAGAATTGCAAAGGAGAATAATATTAGCGAAGAACAGGCTTATTGGGGC
>JAUUNJ010000402.1 GCA_030844625.1 Roseburia sp.
TTTCAATCCTGATTTTGATATCTTTTCCTACTTAACCGATAACTTTTCAGTCCTTAAGTATCGGATTAATCTTATCTGTCCCACTTGTCACATAATGCATTAATTTGACTTGCAAATTTTGCCAGATCTTTATTCGCCCCACCTTCATTCCGTTTAATAACTGCCATAAGCCGCTGTCCCGCCGCCAAAAGCCTTGCGTAGACGCCTGCCGCCCTTTTCTGTTTTGCTGATGCACTAATCCTAATTGGCACACCTTCTTTTACAAGTTCACCTGTTGCCAGATTGACCTGTGTCCCACTATAAGGAGCATAAGCATTAATTTTATGGTCATTTATTAAAATATTTGTAAAAATATCACATACCTGGTCTTCTCCGTGAACAACAAACACTTTTTTCGGTTTTTGTTCCATACCCACAAGCCATCTGATTAACTGTGCCTGATCTCCATGTCCACTGATTCCTTTTAGATTTTCTATATGTGCTTTTACTGCAATTTCTTCTCCAAAAAGCTTTACAGTATCTGCCCCGTCAAGGATTTTTCTTCCCAAAGTTCCGGGAGTCTGAAAACCCACAAATAAGATTGTATTACTTTCTTTCCACAAATTATGTTTCAAATGATGACGTATCCGCCCTGCCTCACACATTCCTGAAGCGGACAAAATAACCTTGGGTTTGGTATTTTCATTGATTGCTATGGAGTCATTACTTGTGACTGAGACCTTTAGTCCGTTAAATTTTAATGGATTAATTCCTGCATTGATCAGCTCCATTGTCTCCTCATCAAAACAGTCAATTACATTATTATTAAATATTGTGGTTGCCTCAACAGCAAGGGGACTGTCGACGTAGACCTCAAAATCCGGATAATCCGGAACCATATTCTCCTTCTTTATAACACGCATGAAATAAAGCATTTCCTGAGTTCTTCCCACGGCAAAGGAGGGAATTACCACATTGCCGCCTCTGGCAAATGTCTCATTTAATATTCGTGCCAGCTCTCCCACATAATCCGGTCTGTCTCCATGCAATCTGTCTCCATATGTAGATTCAATCAGAACATAATCTGCACCGTCCATAATAACCGGATCTTTTATAATCGGCTTGTTTACATTACCTATGTCACCAGAAAAAATAATAGATTTTGTAGTATTTTCTTCGGTCAGATACATTTTAATGCTTGCAGAACCCAGTAAATGTCCCGCATCCGCAAACTTTACAGAAATCTCATCACAGATTTTAATTTCCTTGTCATATTCAACAGGAACCAGCATCTCACAAGCTGCCACCGCATCTTCCATAGTATATATGGGGTCAGCAGTTTCCCTGCCCGCTCTTTTTGCCTTTCTGCTTTTCCACTGTGCTTCAAACTCCTGAATGTGGGCACTGTCTCGAAGCATAATATTACACAAGTCACAGGTTGCCTTTGTGGCAAAAATCTGCCCTCTAAACCCTTTCTTAACCATTAATGGAATCAGACCCGAATGGTCAATATGGGCGTGGGTAAGAAAGATATAATCTATCTCTCCTGCCATAACAGGTAATTCCTGGTTCACATAAATGTCTTTCCCCTGCTCCATACCGCAATCTACAATTGCCTTTTTATCCCCAATCTCAAGATAATGGCAGCTTCCGGTCACTTCATGGTCTGCTCCTAAAAATGTTAGAATCATATTCATCATCTCCCATCCGTGTTATGATAATATATTACGATAAACTGCTTTGTTTTATTATAACACGATGTGGGGATTTTCTATAGTTAATAAAGTGTTAATTATTTAAGAACAGACTGGCGATAATAGTTGTATTTTAAATATTGACACGAAAGATATCCAATGATATAATCAGGCAGATAAATTTTGATGTGGATTTTTCTGGTTCAACCATTTTCGCCACACAATTACTTTCCGGTAGTTGTGTGGCTTTTTTTACGCAGGCAAATAAATCTTTTCCTGCATTTATATAAAACAAAATTATATGTAAGGAGGCATTTAAATCATGAATGAAACTTTTATGAAGGAAAAACCTGTAGTCCCATTAATAACTTCCATGGCACTTCCCATGGTAATTTCCATGCTGATTAATTCTTTATATAATATTGTTGACAGTTTTTTTGTGGCAAAAATCAGTGAAGATGCCATGAATGCATTATCCCTTGTCTTCCCTGTTCAAAATTTTATTAATGCAGTTTCAATTGGATTTGGAGTAGGAATTAATGCAGTTATTGCATTTTATTTAGGAGCAGGCAATAAACAAAAAGCCAATATTGCTGCAACGCACGGTCTGGTTCTTTCCGGGATACACGGGATTTTAATGACGGTTAGTTGCATTGCAATTATGCCTATATTTCTGAAACTCTTCACTTCTGAAAGGGAAGTAATTGATTTCGGAATACAATATTCTGCAATTGCCTTTGCTTTTTCACTTGTTATCTCATTGAACCTTTATTTCGAAAAAATTTTTCAAGCCGTAGGAAATATGAAAGTCCCTATGACAAGTCTGATGTGCGGATGCATCGCCAATATTATCCTTGACCCTGTTTTGATTTTTGGGTTGGGACCCTTTCCCAAAATGGAAATTCAGGGGGCTGCATTTGCCACCGGTATGGGACAAGTTTTAACTTTCGCAATTTATCTGATCGCATATTTTATCCGTCCAATTCCGCTCCATATCAACCGGCAATATCTAATCCGGGATTCAAAGATGGATCTTAAACTCTACGCAATTGGAATACCGGCAATATTAAATCTTGCCCTGCCTTCTCTGCTGATTTCTGCATTAAATGCAATTTTAGCGGGATTTTCTCAAATTTATGTGGTTGTTTTGGGAATTTATTATAAGCTGCAGACATTTCTTTATCTTCCTGCCAACGGAATTATTCAGGGAATGCGTCCCTTAATTGGCTATAACTATGGTGCCGGAGAGCATAAGCGGGTAAAGCAAATATATTCTGTAACACTGTGCATGAATACTGTTATTATGATCCTGGGTACTATAATATGCCTTGTTCTTCCCGGACAGTTAATTGGTTTATTTGCAACAAATCAGGAGACCATTTCCGCCGGACA
>JAUUNJ010000403.1 GCA_030844625.1 Roseburia sp.
TATCATCCTCTATAATCGGGAGATGGAACGGGGCAACTTTCTTCCCAAAAGTTTCCTTTAACTGCTCTACCGTTTCCATATATTTTGCATTCGGATCATCCATATTCGTAACAAAAAATATTCTCGGAATCTTTCTTCTCTCACAAATCTCCCAGGCTTTAATCGTTCCAACCTCTACTCCGGCTTTTCCATTAACAACTATGACTGCCGCATCTGCCACACTCATGGCATCTTCCATCTGTCCTACAAAATCAAAATAACCCGGTGCATCCAGTATGTTGATTTTTAATCCGTTCCATTCAACAGGCACTACTGAAGCACTGATTGAAAATTTTCTGGCAATCTCCTCCTTGTCATAGTCACTGATTGTATTTCCATCTGCTATCTTACCCATTCTGGAAATAGCTCCCGTAGCATATGCTACTGCCTCTGCCAGAGTAGTCTTGCCCACCCCTCCATGGCCTAAAAATACAACGTTTCTGATATTGGATGTAGTGTAAACATTCATATCCGTTACCTCCTTATTCAATTTTTAAATTCCAGGCTGCGAAAGACCTCTCATCTAACGCATTCGTCCGTCTATTTATGTATATATTTTACTTCATATATTATGATAAAACAACAACCGTTATATTTTTAACAAACTTATATACTAAAAAGACTTACTAAAATAAAATATCAGTCCATGTAAACCCTCTTGCATAACTTATTTATTTATATTTATAATATAATCCATTATTTTTAATTGCATTTATCTCCGTTTTGTTTTAGAATAGTCAAGAAGATAATAATATTTCACTTTAAAGCGTTAAAGTTTAAACTGTTAAAGTGTTATTTTATACTTTTTAAAGAATTTTTATTGAAATTATAGATTGGAGCATTATGAGAAATCTGACATTTGGTTTTGTGGGCATAGGACTTATTGGGGGGTCCGTTGCCAAAGCATTAAGAAGAGTTTACCCAAGCTGCAAAATAATTGTTTTTAACAGAAGTGCCGAACCAAGGGTTATGGCGATGAATGACGGTACGGCAAATATATCCGTCGCACAGGTAGATGATACTTTTAAAGAATGTGATTATATTTTTCTGTGTACACCTGTAGAAAGAAATGTAGAATACCTTAAAATTTTAAAAGATATTATTGGTGAAGATTGTATTATCACTGATGTGGGAAGTGTAAAAGGAAATATCCATAAAGCAGTTAAGGAACTGAATTTGGAATCTAATTTTATCGGTGGACATCCTATGGCAGGTTCCGAAAAGACAAGCTATGAACATTCCAGTGACAGACTTCTGGAAAATGCTTATTACGCAATCACTCCTACTTCTACCGTTAACCAGAACAGGGTTGAAGAATTCACGGAAGTTATAAGTTCAATCGGGGCGATACCAATTAATATTTCATATATCGAACATGATAAAGTTGTAGCTACAATCAGTCATCTTCCCCATCTGATTGCTTCCAGTCTCGTTAATCTGGTAAAACATAACGATTCTAAAGCTCAATATATGAAAACAATGGCTGCCGGTGGGTTTAAGGATATTACACGTATCGCATCCTCTTCTCCTGAAATGTGGGAACAGATATGTATGACCAACAATGATAACATCAGCCAAATGCTTCAAAAATATATTGACAGTCTGACTACTATTAAAGATGAGCTGGACAAAAAGAACGGACAGGCAATATACGATTTGATTGCTGAAAGCCGGGACTACAGAGATAATATTGATGACCACAATAACAGTATCATTCACAAAAGTTTTAATGTTTACTGTGATATTATTGATGAATCTGGTGCCATTGCTACGATTGCTACCATTCTTGCTACGAACGGTGTCAGTATTAAGAATATTGGAATTATTCATAACAGGGAATTTGAGGAAGGTGTTCTTAAGATTTCATTTTATGATGAGTCTTCAGCAGATAAAGCTGTAGAGCAGTTGGAAAGACACAGATATAAAGTATTTAAGAGAAAATAATAAAAAAGGTCTCTGCGCGGCTCCTGAATAAAGGTTTATGTCGCATAGAGACCTTTTCATTTCATCTTTGTCAGATTCTGGTCCGGTTTAAAAAAGCATATTCCGTATGCTCTTTTTCCTAATCCAATTTTAATCCACTTAGTAAATCACCCAGGGATGTTCCTATCGTTTCCACTTTAGGAATATTATTTTTTATTTCCTCTTCCTCGCTGATTCTCTGTTCTTCCAACAGTTCTTTAATACTTAAGCTGATCTTTCCATTCTCATTTTTAATAACCTTCGTTTGAACAGTCTGTCCCACTTCCAATACCTCTTTTGGTGACTTAATATGTTCGGTAGAGATCTGCGAAATATGTACCAATCCTGTGACATGATCTCCCAAATCAACAAAAGCCCCATAAGGCTGTATGGAATCAACTTTGCCTTCTATAATGGTTCCCGGCTTGATCTTTGATATTGCCAGTTCTCTCTGTGCCTTTCTCGCTGCTGCCGATTCCTCTCTCAAAATCTCACGCGCTGATAAAACAAGTTTACTTTTTTCCATATCAGCCTCTATCACCCGTACGCGGATTTCTCTGCCTAACCAGTCATTTGTATCTTCTACATGGTTGATATCCAACCTGCTGACAGGAATAAATCCACGTATTCCTTCAACCAATGCAATAACACCTTTATTCACGATACCCGATACAGTGACCGGCAAAATTTCTGCTGTATCTTTATACTTGTAAATCTTCTCCCAGGCAATCAAAGTGTCTGTATCGTACTCTCCATTCCCCATGTAAGCGTAAGACTCTTCCAGTGCCTGTCCTAAGTCTTGCATATTTTCTGTTTTAATTTCTACTGTCTTTTCTGTTATTTTTTCTTCCATATCAATCTCCATAACTTTTAATTTGCAAAACTGCTCCAAAAACAATATTGCTCTATATTAGGTACTATAACTTCTTTTATAAATAAAATCAATCTGTAATCCCATCCAACACATCAAAATAATTTTCAAATGTTTTCTTACAGCACATAGGATTCTTTATGATTACTCCATCAACAACCAGCCCTGCCATGGCAAAACTCATTGCCACA
>JAUUNJ010000404.1 GCA_030844625.1 Roseburia sp.
GGGCCAGCCATTGCCGGAACACCAGCACAAGGGCAACGGGCGGGACGATCAGCAACGCCAGATTCAAAATCAAGGTCGGGGTCAGTTCCATTGCGTCGCCTCCTCGCTTTTGTTGATTTATAAATAGGAATTATATATACCCGAAAGCCGATTAACATAATCAGCGTAATATTTGAGGGAGGACAGAAACAACTGTCCTCCTGTTTGGAAGTGTTCAGCCTTATTCGAGGACTTGAGGGTTTTCTACATAAGAACGAACTGCTGTACCACAATTTTTGCAAATTACATGAATCAAATTTTCGCCTTTAAGTGTCAAAGCTTTATTTGGTTGAACTTTTGCATAAGTGGATTGAATCCCCTCAACAACATCTTTGCCACCACACCACGGGCAAACATACTGTTTCTGCTCATTCATAGAATTCACCTCCTTTCTTGTTAACAAGGTCATTGTAAAACGCAAAAAGGTCAGGCAGATGCAGACTTATTAAACAAGACCCATGTACTAATAAAGTAACTAATTAAAAGGACACCCAAAATAGCCAACACGATCAAAAGTTGCTGTACCAATCGCTGTACTCCGATATACACTGCAATCTGCATATGAAATCCTACAAACAAAAATACAAGAAATGCGCCAGACAAGATAAGGGCCAGTATAACCGGAACACCAAACCATACAGCTAATTGTTTCAAAATCAACTTTCGTATATGGGGTTCTTCAACGCCCATATTTCTTAGAACCCGAAAACGATATTTGTATTTCCCGGAATCTGATAATTGCTGCAAAGCCAAGATAGTAAAACAGGTTACAAACAAGATGATTGCGCTATATGTCAATCCAGTTTGCATAATGAAAATAATAGCAGAATTATCATTAACCTCGATTGTCCGCATGGTAATGTTATAAGTTACAAGCGAATCAGTAAGACTTGAATTTTCAAAGTATGATTTTAATTCTTGAGCAATATCATAAGAAATTGTTTTATCTGCCATCATATACCGGAATGTATTAGCTGATGTCAGTTTATTGCAAATGTGATCCGGTACAATATATATCACACTTTGAAAATTATAAAAATCTTCGCCTAAGTCTACTGTATGTGCAGAAATATCAGCAAGCTGTAAATCGCCTCCATCAGTTTTAATAGATTTGTGAGCTTCAAGATACGCCGAAATTGAATCTTGGGGCGTTATGGAAAGCCACTGGGTTGTAAATTCATGATCCCGTAAAGAAATTTCATCATAACCTGCCATCTTTAATAGATGGTTATAGTCGGACAAAGAAATCGCTGTGATGGGTGAGGCATTTTTCCTGCTATTCTCCAGTTGGTTATAAAAGTCAGTTTTGTTTACAAAGTATGTCTTAAAAGAGCAATCATCACGAACAGAAATATTCTTTTCAATGAAAGAATCAAGAAAACTATAATCCGTTACAGGCAGCTCTTTTTCGGACTGTATGCCGATATAACCAGACTGCATACCAATGTAGTCCGAAGAAATCTGTATATCAAAAGGAACTCTTTTTTCCAAAAAACCTTGTGCCCATCCAACAAGGAGTGGTGTTACAAAAAATAATGCCATGGACAATGTAAGTGTGAGGCAAATCAAAGTCATTGAAAGTGTTTTCGATTTTAATTTAGATAACAGTTGTCCAAAAAAGAACAGATTTTCTTCTTTATACTTCTGGCGTTCTTTGATAACCAACAAGTAATTACTAAACAAAACGAAAAATACACTCACTCCAAATACAACACACCAAAACAGAAATCCCATATAAACATTAAAAGCACCTTTATCCATCGGCATTGCAAGGTACACTTTGAAAACTGGCAATATGGAAAGAATAATCAGTTCCAACAGGCCAATACATTCAATCAAAAAGAGCTGCTTTACTGTGTTTTGTTCTTTTCTTCTGAATCTTTCCCTTATATGCGTAATCAACATCAGAATTGGTACAATAATGCTGATTGCAGACCATATTTTGATTACCAGTTCAAATTCTCCGTTAAAGTAGTAAGACAGGGTTCTAATATTATAAAAGGTAATCAGCAGATAAAGGACAAAATTTACTGGAAAGAGTTTGTATATCCATTTGTGGGGGGTTCCCAATATATCATTTTTTCGATCTGCATTTAGCATATCAATTATCTTTATTTTTCGTATCGTGCGAACTTGAGATAAACCAACTGTCGCAAAACATATGCAGAAAAATAGAATCGTCAAAATGATTGTATCTGGAAAAAGCATAAATGAAAATTCAAATGGTTTATGATACATTTGAAGCAGCATAGCAGTAATGAATTGAGAAAACACACCACCTAATCCTATCCCCACAATAAGCGAAAAAATTCCCATTATTAGTGATTCTACAAAGAAAAGTCGAGCTATCGTTGATTGCTCCATTCCAATAATACTCTGAATTGCAAATTCTCTTTTTCGCCGTTGTATCATAAAGTGGTTTACATACTGCATAAGGAACATCAGCAATACGGTAATCAATAGAATCGCATATTTTATTCCATCACCTAATATATCTAAATTAAATTCTGCTCCTATATTCGGATCATATAAATTGCTGGAAATGGAAAGAAAAGCATAAAACATAGATATACACGCCGTCAGAGTGACAATATATATCAAATAGTCTTTTGTAGATTTCTTTACATTTTCAAGTGCTAATTTAGCGTACATCATTCACGCCCCCTCCCATCATGGTAAGGACATCCAAGATTTTTTCAAAGAAAACCCTACGAGAATCACTGCCTTTGAGAATTTCCGTGAAGATCGCACCATCTCTTAAAAAGAGAATACGATTGGCATAGCTTGCCGAAAAAGCGTCGTGTGTTACCATCAGGATTGTGGCGTCAAGGCTTTCGTTAATACTCTGGATTGTGGAGAGCAAGGCCTGTGACGAGTGACTGTCTAACGCGCCGGTAGGTTCGTCCGCCAAGATCAGCTTAGGCTGGTTGATAATAGCTCTGGCACAGGCACACCGCTGTTTCTGGCCGCCGGACACCTGATAGGGGTACTTATCCAGAATATCCGTGATATTCA
>JAUUNJ010000405.1 GCA_030844625.1 Roseburia sp.
GGAATACTTTTAGCCAATCCACCTGCTGTTGTAAGTACATCTCTTTCCGTAATCAGAGCCTCCAACTCCGGACTGATGTTTTTACCCAGCATATCTTTTTTTGCGCCACCAGCCACAGCAATAATCTGATCTCTGTCACTGATAAGGATTTTATGTCCTGATATTTGTGCCAATGCTTCTGCATATTGTTTGGCAAAACCATCCATCTCCCCTATAGGTGAATATTTTTTCAATATAATCTCGCCATCATGGTTGGTAAATATCTCCATTGGATCTCCTTCACGTATTCTTAAAGTTCTTCGAATTTCCTTTGGGACTACAACACGTCCCAAATCGTCTATTCTTCGAACAATTCCTGTTGCTTTCATGTTCATTCCTCCATTTTCTTTCTCTGGTTATGGAGTTATTATCTGTAAAAAATGGGGGATTATGCATGTGCATTATAATCTAAAAATGTGTAAATTTAAAATGTTGTCTTCGGCATCCGTTAACAACATTTTCTGCCCACTGTACTCTCGTTTTAAAAACCTTCTCTCTTTCTCTTAATCCTATGCTGCTTTCGAAGCACTGCTCCGTTCCATTCAGCTTTTTGGCTCTCACTTTCTATGATCAATTCCGGTACGCGCGTGGGTTTATCATCTTCACCCATTGCTACCATTACAAAATAAGCTCTGTTAATAGGCCGGCGCATTCCCTGATTATCCTCAACATAAGTATCAATGCGTACCTCCATAGAAGTATTTCCCGTATATGTTATATATCCTATTAAAACAAGCAAATCATTTTCATATGCTCCTGCCTTAAAATTAAGATGATCTATGGATGCTGTTGTCACATTATTGCAACCGGAATGTCTCTTTGCAACAATTCCAGCCACTTCATCTATCATCTGTAAAAGTGCTCCTCCAAACAATCTCCCTCCTCCATTCAAATCCTTCGGAGCCACAACATGAACCTGTTCTGTTTTTGAACAATCTATTGTTTTTCCCTGCATGACATTATCTTTTTTATTTTCCATTTCAAAACTCCCATCTTTTGCCTATTATTTTATTTTTATTTTAATCAAACCATAAATATAGTCAATAAAGTTATTTGTTATTTTAACCAACATATTCTATACTATAATTAAAAATAAACGGGCTCTGTCATCTGCCTCGCAAATTGGCAAAACAGATTTTTGCTTTACTTTTATGCTAGTTATAATAATGCACTTTTTTAACACCCGAAAGAGAGGAGTTTATATGAACATAAGATTTTATAATGCCACAATTCTCACCTTGGAAAATGGGACCAATCTTCAAAAGGGCGAAGTATGGATTTTTGATAATTTAATCGGATATGTCGGCAAATCTCAGACCAATAATATAAAATGGGACAGAGAAATCAATCTTGCGGGCAACCTTATTATGCCCGGATTTAAGAATGCACATACTCATTCTGCAATGACGTTTCTTCGTTCCTATGCCGATGACCTTCCTTTGAATCAATGGCTTAATGAAAAAGTTTTTCCCATGGAAGCAAAATTAAATGACGATTATATTTATGTTTTTAGTAAAATTGGGATTATGGAATATCTGACTTCGGGTATCACTTCCAACTTTGATATGTACATCAGTCCTGCCCCTGTAATTCAGGCATCCATTGACTGTGGCTTCAGAACGGTAATGACAGGCGGTCTTAATAATTTTACACAATCCATTGAAGAAATTGATGAATGCTATAAGAAATACAATGGATATAATGAACTAATTTCATACGAACTGGGTTTCCATGCAGAATATACATGTTCCAGAGAACTTTTGGAGGGAATGGCAGACCTTGCCAAAAAACACCATGCCCCGGTATTCTGCCATAACTCAGAAACCCAAAAAGAAGTGGAAGAGTGTATCCAAAGATACGGAACAACTCCTACCCTATTTCTTGACAGATTGGGAATATTTAATTACGGAGGCGGCGGATATCACTGTGTTCATATGACAGAAGATGACATTGCTGTCTTTATAAAGCATAATTTATCCGTCGTTACCAATCCGGGTTCCAATATGAAGCTGGCAAGCGGGATAGCCCCTATCTCCAAATTTATGAAAAATAACATTAATATTGCTATTGGTACTGACGGACCTGCAAGCAATAATTGTCTTGATATGTTTCGTGAAATGTTTCTCACCACCGGTCTTGCCAAACTTTATCAGAAGGATGCCTCTGCCGTAGATGCTGATGAAGCTCTTAAAATGGCTACTTTAGGAGGATCGAAGGCCATGGGACTTCACAACTGCGATACATTAAGCCGCGGCAAAAACGCCGATCTTATTGTTATTGACTTAAATCAGCCTAATATGCAGCCTGTAAACAACATTACGAAAAATATTGTCTACAGCGGTTCCAAGAATAATGTAATTCTTACTATGATTAGCGGAAAAATATTATACGAAAACGGTAAATTTGATATCGGGGAGGAGCCTGAGAAGATATTTAAAACAGCCAACGAAATATTAAAAAAATTAAAGAGTGAGGGGTAAACTTTACCCTTCACTCTCATCTCAAGCCTAAAGCTCTGACTGAACTTTGGACTTAATATAGTCATCTTATCTCTCAACTAAAATTCTGCCCCCAATGTGGCTGCCATTACCGCTTTAATTGTATGCATTCTGTTTTCTGCCTCGTCAAAAACAACCGAATGGGATGATTCGAACACCTGATCTGTAACTTCCATTTCAGTAAGCCCAAACTTTTCATTTATTTGTTTTCCAACTTTTGTGTCCAGATCATGGAACGCCGGCAGACAATGCATGAACAACACATTATCCGCTGCATTATTCATTAAATCCATTGTAACTCTGTATGGAAGAAGATCATTGATACGCTCTTCCCAGACTTCATCCGGTTCACCCATAGAAACCCATACATCAGTATAAATTGCATTTGCTCCCTTTGTGGCTGTCATTGGATTTTCATCAAAATCAATTGTCGCTCCCGTCTCTTTAGCTATCTCTTTACATTCATTTATTAATTCCTGATTTGGCCAATACTTTTTAGGCGC
>JAUUNJ010000406.1 GCA_030844625.1 Roseburia sp.
TAGCCAAGGCAAATGGAATAAAGTCAGTCACAACACTGAGAAAACAACAGTTGATTGATATGATTTTGGAAGTTACGGAAAAGAAAGAAAGGGAAGACGAGAAATCAGATAAGACAGAAACAGAAGAAAAAACAGAGAATTCCGGCAGAAGCGAAAGAAATCACAGGGCAAATAAGGACATAGAACATAAAGAGCAGATATCGGATGAGCAGGGATTAAGAAAAACCGGAATTCTGGAAGTTATGCCTGATGGTTTTGGCTTTATCCGATGTGATAATTATCTTCCGGGAGATGATGATGTGTATGTGGCACCATCGCAAATTAAGCGGTTTCGTCTTAAAACAGGAGATTTTATTACCGGGCGTGTGAGAGATAAGAGGGAAAACGAAAAATTTGGGGCTCTCTATTATGTAGACCGGGTTAATGGAGAAACATTGGACAAAGTGCTGAACAGACCCAATTTTGAGGATTTAACCCCAATTTTTCCAAATGAAAGGCTCCATCTGGAAACGGATGGTCATAGTACAGCAATGAGAATTGTGGATCTGGTAAGTCCTATCGGTAAGGGACAGAGAGGAATGATTGTTTCTCCACCAAAAGCAGGAAAGACCACTTTATTAAAAGAAACTGCAAAGGCAGTTTTAAAAAATAATCCTGAGATGGAGATGATAATTCTTTTGATTGACGAAAGACCGGAAGAAGTCACGGATATTAAAGAAGCTATAAAGGGAGATAATGTAGAAGTTATTTACTCTACTTTTGATGAACTTCCGGAGCATCATAAGAGAGTATCAGAGATGGTGATTGAACGTGCCAAAAGGTTGGTCGAACATGGAAGAGATGTAATAATCTTATTGGACAGTATTACAAGACTGGCACGTGCTTATAACATGACGGTCCCACCAAGTGGGCGTACATTGTCCGGAGGTCTGGATCCGGCAGCTCTTCATATGCCCAAGAGATTTTTTGGTGCAGCAAGAAATATGAGAGAAGGCGGCAGCCTTACAATTCTGGCAACTGCACTGGTAGATACCGGAAGCAAGATGGATGATGTGGTTTATGAGGAATTTAAGGGAACAGGAAATATGGAACTGGTTCTTGACAGAAAATTATCAGAGAAGCGTGTATTTCCTGCCATTGACATTACAAAATCGGGAACCAGAAGAGAAGATCTTTTATTGGAAAGTGACGAATTGGGAGCATCTTATATCATAAGGAAAGAAATCAATGGCATGAGAAAAGAGGATGCTGTTGAGCAGATACTGAATCTTTTTGCGCGAACAAAAAGTAATAAAGAATTTATTGAAAAAGTTTCCAAAATCCGTAGAAATTATGTATCCAGAGATTGAGAGCAGAATCTGAACATTAAAACAGAAGTGTAGTAGGAAGTTCATAATAAAGCGTAATAAAATGTGTTTTATAATAAAAAAAGCACTTGATATGCATCTTTCCCTATGATATAATATCAAGGCTATTGGGATGTTGGATATAGTTCGGGAGATTCGACATACCTTTTTATGCAGAAGACGGATTGGCGTTGCCAATTAGTATAAAAAAGTTAAAGAGGTGAATGTAATGAGAAAAGGAATCCATCCAGATTACCAGGAAGCAACCGTTACATGTAACTGTGGTAACACATTCGTAACAGGTTCAACAAAAAAGGAACTTCATGTTGAAATTTGTTCAGCATGTCATCCATTCTATACAGGACAGCAGAAAGCTATCTCAGCTCGTGGTAGAATTGATAAGTTTAACAAGAAATATGGTATCAAATAGTATTCAGGATAACAGGTTGAGAAGTGATTCTCAACCTATTTTCTTATGACAGGTGAAAAAAATGAGTGAAAAGAATAAGTTATGTTCCTCAGGTATTGGAGGACAGGCGGTCATGGAAGGCATAATGATGCGCAATAAAGAACATTATGCAGTTGCCGTGAGGAAACCTGACAAAACAATTACCGTGGATGTTCAGGAATATAAAGGAATTACAACTGGAAAAAAGATATTATCCCTTCCTTTTATAAGAGGAATTTTCAATTTTATAGATTCTATGGTATTGGGAATCAAGACATTAACATTTTCAGCCGACTTTTTTGAAGATGAGGAAGAGACGGAGCCGGATAAGTTTGAAATGTGGCTTTCCAATAAATTTGGTGATAAAGCAGAGAAGGTAATAATAGGATTTACGGTGGCATTGTCGGTGGTACTTGCCATTGCTTTATTTATGATATTTCCCCTATTTATTGCTGATCTTATGGAAAAATATGTGCCCGGTGTTGGGGAATCACAGGTACCGGTCATTGAAGGCATATTAAAAATGCTGATTTTTATAGGATATTTATTGTTAATATCATTGATGAAAGATATACAGCGTACTTTTATGTATCACGGTGCGGAACATAAGTGCATTAATTGCATTGAAAACGGAAAAATACTTAATGTGGATAATGTAAGGGAAAGTTCCAGATTTCATAAAAGATGTGGAACCAGCTTTATGCTAATTGTTCTGGTTATCAGTATCGTTATATTTATACTGATTAGAAGTAAGATTCTATGGTTGAGATATTTAATAAGAATTTTGTTAATACCTGTGATTGCAGGTATATCCTATGAGTTCATAAGAAAAGCAGGTTCGTCTGACAGTAAAATTATGAATGCGCTGAGCAGACCGGGTATGTGGATGCAGAAGATTACTACAAAAGAACCTACAGATGATATGATTGAAGTGGCAATTAAGGCAGTGGAAGCTGTATTTGACTGGAAAGCATATCTTAAAGAAAATGGGATAGAAATTCCGGAAGAAAAAAAAGAGGAGCTTCCAAAGGAATATAAGAAAGTAATAGAAGGTTCAGGTTACAATTGGAAATTCTAATAAAGGATATAATAGATCAGGGGATTTCAATACTGAAAGAGGCACAAGTCCTGGATGCTGAAAATGACAGTTGGCTTTTGGCAGAGCATGTATTTGGCATTACAAGAGCGACTTTTTATATGAATCCTAAATCAGTTATC
>JAUUNJ010000407.1 GCA_030844625.1 Roseburia sp.
GTAAGAAGTGATATTGAATACAGGTAGGGATTATGGTCCGTTAGAAAAACTGAAAAATAACAGGGAAGGAGTAACAATGGATAATAACGAAAAATGGTATGAGGAACAGATCAAAATGTGCTTTGATTCATATTATTCGGCACAATGGACAACCTTATTGGATTAAAATGAAAGTTAACAGGAGTTTTGGAGATATGTTAAATAATGATGTAAAGGTCATTCTCGCATCCGCATCGCCCCGCAGACGGGAACTTTTATCCAGAGCAGGAATTGATTTTGAAATAGTCACATCATGTGTGGAAGAGATAACCACACAGTCTGAACCGAATCAGGTTGTAAAAGAACTCTCATATATTAAAGCAGAGGATGTTTTAAAAAAGGTTACCAGAAAGGATAAATCTTTCGTAGAGAAGACAATTATGGTGATAGGAGCTGATACTGTAGTTGCGAAGGATGGTCACATAATGGGAAAACCAAAATCTGAAACGGAAGCTTTTACTATGCTTCGTTCCATACAGGGCAGTACACATCAGGTTTATACAGGAGTTACAATATTCGTTTGTCAGCAGAATTCAAAAAGGGTTCAGTTCAGGTCTTTTTCTGAGTGTACACACGTTACGGTGTTTCCAATGACGGATTCAGAGATTAACAATTATATATCCACCGGTGATTGTATGGATAAGGCAGGTGGTTATGGAATTCAAGGTGCTTTTGGGGTATTTGTTCAGAAGATAGATGGCGATTACAATAATGTGGTTGGGCTGCCGATTGCCAGACTTTATCAGGAACTGAAAGCGTTTTGAACGGATTGGGAGGAGAGAAGGATCAATGTATGCAATAGAAACCAATAATTTAACGAAATATTATGGTAAAGCCAGAGGTGTGATTGATTTAAATTTAAAAATAAACAAAGGAGACATTTTTGGTTTTATCGGTCCCAACGGTTCGGGAAAATCTACAACCATCAGAGTTTTACTTGGAATGATTAGGTCTACATCAGGACGCGCATTTGTTTTCGGAAAGGATGTTGCAAAAAACCGGAAAGAAATTCTAAATCAAATAGGATATATGCCTTCGGAAGCACAATTCTACAGCCGGATGAAAGTTTGTGAAATTATAAAACTGGCGGCTGATCTGCACCATAAAGACTGTTCCAGTGAAGCAAAAAGATTATGTGACAGATTTCAATTGGATATCAAGAAAAAAATAGAAGACTTGTCATTGGGAAACAGGAAGAAAGTCAGCGTCGTATGTGCCCTGCAGCATGAACCAGAGCTTGCCATTCTGGATGAACCTACTTCAGGTCTCGATCCGCTTATGCAAAAAGAATTTTTCGATGTATTGAGAGAGAAAAATAAAGCTGGCAGTACTATTTTTTTCTCTTCCCATGTTTTGCCCGAGATTCAGAACAATTGCAAAAATGCTGCAATTATAAGGGAGGGAAAGCTGATTAAAACAGCTACAGTGGAAGAATTAACAAAAACATCGGCTAAAGTTATTACGTTAAGTAATGTGGAACGGTTAAATATTTTGGACAATAATGACCTGAAACCAGATATTATAAATGTTGAGAAGATATCAGGAGGCATACGTTTTCTTTATGGAGGAGATGTCAAGGCATTTATTAAGGCGGTACAGTTTGAAGAATTTTCGGATATTACCATTACGGAACCTAGTCTGGACGAAATTTTTATGCATTTTTATCAGTAGGAGGATATTGAAATGACTTTTATGAAACATGAATTAAAAATGAATTTTAAGGCTCTGCTGATATGGACATTAGTTGTTGGTGGAATGATTTTCTGCTTTATGCTGATTTTTCCGACAATGGAAGAATCTATGGGCGAGTTAAGCGGAGCTTACAGCCAGATGGGAGATTTTTCCACAGCATTTGGAATGGATAAAATAAATATAGCGACGCCCATGGGATTTTTTGGGATTGAAATTGGAGCAACACTTTCACTGGGAGGTGCAATGTTTGCGGCGATTGGGGGAATTGGAATGCTTGCAAAAGAAGAGGGAGGACATACAACGGAGTTTGTGTTTGTCACACCCAATAAAAGAACATATTTTATTACAAGTAAAATGATTGCATGCGTAATATTAATTGGGTTATTTGATATGGCATGTATGATTCTTGGAATTTTGGGTTTTGTGTGCATCAACGAGGAACTGATTTGGAAACAATATCTGTTGTTTTTTCTTGCCCAGTTTCTGATGCATTTAGAAATAGCAGGAATCTGTTTTGGCATCTCTGCATTTCTTAGAAAAAATAACATTGGCCTTGGAATAGGCATTGCAATGCTTCTTTATTTTGTGAATCTGTTTGCAAATATAACGGACAAAGTAGAAAATCTTCATTACATAACGCCGTTTTCCTATTCCGATGCAGCGGATATTTTTGTGACGGAAAAGCTCCAAACAGAATATCTGATTTCTGGAATGATTGTGATGGTTATGTTTGTTCTGGCAGGATATGTAAGATATTGCAGGAAAGATTTGAATATATAGCATAAAGATAGAAAGGATTCCAATGATGAACACAACACTTTGTTATATAGAAAAAGATAATAAATATCTTATGCTTCATCGGACAAAGAAACAAAATGACCTGAATGAAGGCAAATGGATTGGCGTAGGAGGAAAGTTTGAAAAGGGGGAGACTCCTGAGGAATGCCTTTTGAGAGAAGTAAGAGAGGAGACAGGGCTCATCCTTACAAAATATAGATTACGGGCAATAATCACATTTATATCAAATGAATGGGGAACAGAATATATGTACTTGTTTACTGCCAATGAATTTGAAGGAGAACTTATTTGTTGTGATGAGGGAGATCTGGAATGGGTGGACAAGAATAAAATCTTAAATCTCAACATATGGGAGGGAGATAGGATTTTCTTAAAGAAAATGATTGAACATGATAACTTTTTTACGCTGAAAGTTGTATATGAGGGAGATAAATTAGTGGAAAGCATTATGAAAGATTACTAGAAAGTTTATAGATGGAGA
>JAUUNJ010000408.1 GCA_030844625.1 Roseburia sp.
CGAAAGAATTTACGGACTGGCTGTATCAGCAGAGTAATGTAATTGTGGAGCTGACCGAGATATGAAAAGCTTTCTATCATCAATTTCGCATTATTGCAATAACAGATTGCTTCTTCCATGAATGAATAAGCAATATTGTCATCAAACTTTCAAGCATAAACATAGCAACAGCAAAAAGAGTAAAAGCAACAACCGGAAATACAAATCCCGTAGACATGCCTGCATTTTTCAAAAATATACCGATTGCATATCCGCCGGGGATTCCAACAACAGCAGTTATAAGCAATGCAATCAAAGTAGTAAAAAGACCTTCCATCATAAATGCTTGCTTCAACTGCTTATTTGTCATACCAATAGATTTTAGTGTGCCCATTTCCTGTTTCTGTGATAAAAGATTTGTCACAGTAAGATTGATTTGATTGATGACCGCAAATATCCACAAGATGGCTGCAATCGCATAAGCTAATGTAAAACCTGCACGATTGTCTGATTGGTGTTCTACAATAAAATCTTGAAGGGTTTGTAAGCGAACATCCCTATTGTCAGAAACGAGTAATTTGAGTTCTTGCTCGATTATCTCCTGATATTCAGCTTCTGCTTGTATTTCGATTGCGTATGTACAGTCATAACCTGCAAGTTCTTTGAGCATATTTTCCGGCATTCTGAAAATATAGCCACCCATTCCATCATTGCTGGAAGTGATTGCACCAATTTTGAATGCTTTTGTTATTGTTTTACCACTATGATTTTTGAAATTAAAGGTCACAGTATCCCCAATTTGAGGTTTCCAATGGTAAACATCATAAATACGTTCGGGATCACTTACAACTAATTCTGTATCATCAGTAATATTTCCAGACAAAACCGCTGCATTTAGCGACGCCAAATCCTTTTCATTATAGCCGAGCATCAAGGTGCTATCTGAAATATCATTGTCTGTTGAGAAATCAACTGGTACGGTAGCATAAGTAAATATATTGCTAACTCCCTCTATATCTCCAACACGCTTTACATAATCAGAAAAATATTCTTTCTGCAAGAGAGCATCCAAATTTTCACTTTCGTTTTCTAAATCAATGCTGATTTTGAAATCTCCGTACTTCATATCCCAATAACGAGCCATACTCTCGGCATTAAAAGAACTCTGATAACTTGCTGCAAGGAAAAATATAACTCCGCACAGTCCCAATGATAAAATGGTCAATAGAGATTTTTTTCTGTTTCTGGAAAAGCTGATTTTCGCTAAATATACAGGCGTAATACGATGTCTTTTGTGAGTGCGGTAATTTACAATTCCCACTGGATTTTTCAGGGCGGAAATTGGAGAAGTATTCGCTGCAATTTTTGCTGGTTTACGAACACTAATATAAACAAGCAGTATTCCAAAAAGGCATGCGCCACATAGAGAAACAATAAATGCAAATACTGACCAGCCTTTTGATTGCAGACAATAGCTGATGATCGTTCCCATGATACTACCAATTAAAATCCCCGGAACTGCAAGCATATAACCCTGTTTAAGAACTATTTTATAAATTTGCTTTTTACTTGCCCCTATTGTCCGAAGCTGTCCGAACTCAGCAACTTTTTGTCCAACCGAAATATAGAAAATGCTGTAAATTACAAGTGCGGCAGCTAAAAACAAAATGGCAGCAACTACACCATATACCGCATAATTACTGAAGGACAAAGTTGTATTTACATAATCATAGTAACTGCTGACTGTCCAATTATTCAGTCCAGTCTCCTCTGAAATTTGAGATAATATTTCTGTTGCTTCGTCTTTTGTAAGGGTATCTGCATTTTCAAGCCAAACATATCCATTAAGCAGGTTATTTCCACGTAATTCCCGGCATTTTTCAAGTGAAACAAAAACAGGATAAGCGGTAGAAGTTTTATCATGATAAATACCAACAATAGTATAATTCTTCAAAGTACCATCCAGATTCAACTGAACTATGGCGTTGATTTCCGGAGACTTATTTTCACTGGCAAAAAAGGCATCTGTAACAGCAATTTCACTTGCTTTCTCTGGATATTTTCCGTCAAAGGCAGGAATCAAACTAAGCATGTCATCATCATAATAAATCAGAGACAGTTCTTTAGAATTTTCTTTCACTGTTTTGATATTACAGGAAAGTCCTACACTTTTTACTTCTTCGTTTGCTAACAACTTTTCTTTACTGTCCTGCGTAATGTCAAAGAAAATCCCTTGATGTAATCCTTCGATTTCTTTCTGATTTTGATAAATGATATTTTGCACTGTGAGCAACGACATCATTATCATAGCAACGGCTACAATAATTGCCGAAAGGCAAAATAAGTTTTTCTTCTTATCAAAACGCACACTTTTTCGTGCTAATTTTTTAATTACTGCACTGGTATCATTTTCAAAAGGATAATTCATAATTCCCACCTCCTTTAGCCAACAATTTTACCATCTTCAATCCGTACAATGCGGTCTGCGAGTTGAGCGATCTCGTTGTTGTGAGTAATCATTACAATGGTCTGATTAAATTCTCCGCTGGTATGCTTCAAAAGCCCTAACACATCTGCACTGGTCTTGCTATCAAGATTTCCGGTCGGTTCATCAGCAAGGATAATCGCAGGCTTCGTAATTAAAGCTCGTGCAATCGCTACACGTTGCTGTTGACCGCCTGAAAGATTGTTCGGCATATTTTCCAGTTTATCTTCTAAAGCCAACATATACACAACTTCGTCCATAAATTTCTGGTCTACTGTATCGCCATCCAGTTCCACAGGCAGGACGATATTTTCATATACATTCAAAATCGGAACCAGATTATAATTTTGGAAGATAAATCCGATGTTACGACGGCGGAAAATTGTCAATTCATCATCATTCTTTTTTGCGAGTTCTTCTCCCCGTACAATCACGCTGCCGGAAGTGGGGGTATCAAGTCCTCCCATCATGTGAAGCAATGTAGACTTACCGCTGCCGGAAGTTCCAACTACGGCAACAAATTCTCCCTGTTCCACAGTAAAAT
>JAUUNJ010000409.1 GCA_030844625.1 Roseburia sp.
GCGACACTTCAAGAAATGGGATATGAAGTGTCAGTGGCAATGAATGAAAATTCTGCGGCAGGCCCTAACCTGATTGAAATTCCTAAACTGGAAGAAATGGGGATTGCGCATTATCAGGTGGAATTTGATACCAAAAGCCCGGTATCAACTCAAAATATTCAGGCTTATAAACAATTAAAACTTATTTTGAAAACGAATAAGTATGATTTGATTCATTGCCATACACCTATTGTTGGTATTTTGACCAGAATGGCTGCAAGGAAATATAGAAAAACTGGGACAACAGTTATATATACAACACATGGATTTACATTCACAGACAAGTCATCGAAAAAAAACTGGATTGTTTATTTTAACGCTGAAAAGCTAATGTCAAGATTCTGTGATGCTATTATTACAATAAATCATGAAGATTATAACAACGCAAAAAGAATGCATTGTCCTAAAGTTTATATTATTCCGAGCGTTGGTTTAGATAGTAATAGGTTTTCTAATTTAAGAATAAATAGAGACGAGTATAGAGCGTCATTTGGTGTAGAGCCAAAAGACCATATGGTTTTGTCTGTAGGTGAATTATCATCAAGAAAAAACCAGAAGATTATAATAGAAGCATTGGGTATGCTTGATAGAAAAGAACGGTATGTATTTGTAATTTGCGGAAGAGCAGTTGTTAATTCAACAATTGAGGAAGAACTCAAAGAAACAGCCTCTAAATTAGGAGTCAGGATCTTCTTGGCAGGGCACAGACTTGATATTCCAGAGATAAATGCATGTGCGGATGTTGCTGTCATCCCATCCGTAAGAGAAGGATTTGGAATGACGGGAGTGGAGGCACTTGCATCAGGTGTACCTGTTGTGGGATCTGATGTACAGGGGATAAGAGAATATGTAATTCCCGGAAAAACAGGATATCTTTGCGACCCATACGATGCACATCAATTTGCAGACGCCATTGAAAAAATAGTGAATTTGCCATCAGAAGAAAGAGCCAAGATGGTAATTGCTTGTAAAGAAAAAGCAAAAGAATTTGATGTATCCAAGTCTATTGCAGCTATGAAGAATATATACCAGGAAGTATTATGCCATGACGGAAAATAAGATAGTTAGAGATAAGATGCCACTAGTAAGTGTAGTTGTGCCGATATACAATGTGGAACTTTACCTGAAAGAGTGCGTTGATTCAATTCTTTCCCAAACATATAAGAATATTGAAGTGATTTTAGTTGATGACGAGTCTCCAGATTTATGTGGAAAAATATGCGATGACTATGTAGCAATGGACGGCAGAATCAAGGTTGTTCATAAGAAAAATGGTGGTTTGTCTGATGCCAGAAATGCTGGAATGAAAGTTGCAACAGGAGATTTAATTACTTTTGTTGACAGTGACGACTATATTTCAAAGGATTTTGTGAAAATTCTTTTTGAAGCTATGTCAGAGAACAATTCTGATATAGCTATTGCCAATATGAAGAGGACGAGCAGACGCGATGATAAAAATACTGTAATAGATTGGAAAGTGTCCAGTTACAAAAATGAAGATGCTTTGATTCGGATGCTATATGGTACACCATTTGGCACGTCTGCATGTGGAAAACTTTTTAAAAGAAGTCTGTTTACAGGTGTTGAATTCCCCTATGGAAAATTCTCTGAAGATCTCTTTACAATCTATAAAACAATTTTGAAGAGTGAAAATGTAACCTATGTGGGATTTGATGGTTATTTTTACTATTATCGCGATAAGGGAAGCATCGTCGTTTCTGGATATAAGGAAAAGCATTTAGAAGCTTTGGATGCTATCGATGATATTGCAAGAGCGGTAAAAGGAAAAACACAATTTGATAACGCACTGTCGACTCAATATATAAATGTTGTATATGATATTGCTGCGAGAAATCCACAGCTTTCAGAGTTTCAGAATAAACGCATTCAGAGTGTATTGAAATCGAATCGGATGAATGTGCTAAAAGATGGTAATGCCCCAAAGAGATTACGGGCTTTTGCTGCGATATCATTATTTGGAAATAGAATAGCACTTAAGGTTGTCGTTGCGAGAAATAGGAAGTGGAAGGCGTAAAGAGGGGAGGCAAAAAGAGATGACACCATATATTATTGTATTTATGATTTCGATAGGTCTTTTTGCACTTTCTGATCGAGTGATATTTACACAAAGAAAACCCGTTGTTTTTGTAGCGGTTATAACATTGTGCTTGCTAGCTGGCCTGCGAGCGGAAAGTATTGGTACAGATACAAGAGTTTATTTGGTGCCTATTTTTGAGGCAGCAAAAAAATGTCATAGTCTTGGAGAATACTTAAATTCATCCTTTCATGCTTTTACATGGACAACGGATTATGTGAAAGATATGGAACCTTTATTTCCGCTGTTAGTTTTGATTGTGACAAAAATTACGGGCTCATTGTATTGCGTCCAAACCATTTTGGAATTGTGTGTGATTTTGCCACTATATATCGCTGTTAGAAAAGATAAACAGACAAACCTTTGGATGGCGATGTTTGTCTTTTGTATGGCTTTTTATAATCCCTCGATGAATATGATGCGTCAGTCAATCGCTATGTCTTTGGGAGTTCTAGGTTTCGAATATTGGAGAAATGAGGAAAAGAAAAACGCATTTATTTGTGTGTTCATAGCGTTCTTATTCCACACAAGTTCATTGCTGATATTGCTAATTTATCTTTTATACGATTATATTGTTAAGGGAACTAAATTAAGCTTTACTGGAAACAATATCAGCAAGAGAAATGAAACACCGAGAATGGTGATAGCAGCAGGAATAGGATTGGCCGGAATGCTATTGATGTCTGTAATTGTGTCAGTGTTATCATCGTTTGGATTTGGACAGTATTTAAGCTATGTTACTGGTAAGCTTTCATTTATGCCAAATCAGCTTTTAATTCGTGTGCCTCAAATTATTCTAATTATTTGGAGTTTTAGATATTTGAGAGCTCAGGGAGGAGATGTTTCTTTCTTCTTAGTTATGGAAGTATATGCA
>JAUUNJ010000410.1 GCA_030844625.1 Roseburia sp.
CCATAATTTTTCCCATATAGAAGCTCTAACCTGGTTTTTATGTTAGATAAGGCAATATGGTGCCCGTTTTTATTTGGATTATCAATAGATGTAGCTGGTGAATCTAAAGAACGTATATTTTGTAGTACTTTATTGTCTATACCAACTCCGTCATCTTCAATGATACAAAGTAAATCCTGATCGCATTGTTCAACCGAAATAGATACTACACCGGGTGTTGGCTTTGGAGCTAATCCATGGTTAATTGAGTTTTCTAAAAAAGGTTGAATGATCAGTTTTGGTATAATACAGTCAAGAAGATGCTCTGGAATAGAAGTGTGTATGGCTATTTTGTTATTATACTTGCAACGAATAATTAACGTATATTGTTTAATATATTCCATTTCATCACGAAGAGTATAGACTTTATTTTCATTAGAATATAAATCTGTTTGCAGCATATAACTTAAGCTGGAAATCATATCACAAACTGGATAAGCCTCATATTCGTATGCCTTCCAACTGATTAGTTGAAGGGTGTTAAAAAGAAAATGAGGATTCATTTGTGATTGAAGATTTTTTAGCTGTGCTTCTTTTTGTGCAAGCTGAACTTTATAGACTGTATTAATCAGCATATCAAGCTTTTTGCTCATTTTATTAAAGCCATGATTTATTAGTGAATATTCTTTCATAAATGATGTTTCTGGAAGAACGAACTTAAAATTTTCGTGGGCTATCTCTTTTAATGCTTTAGTAAGATCATAAAGCGGAGCAGTAATGATTCTGGAAAACATATATATGGATATAAAAGAAAACAGAATCAAAAGAAGAGCAAGGATATAGAATCTGGTTGAAATTTGGCGAAAACCAGATAGTAATTTATTATGATCAATTTGTATAACGGTAACCCATTTATCATAGGAAATTGCAGGTACAGCACTGCGCATATCAGCATAACTATATAACTTACCAGCGCTTGAATATGATCCACAGGCATTGGTTGATAGCTCAAAGCCATCGAATACATTGCCCAATAGACTAATATCCGTAGAACAGATGATTTGCCTGTTTTCATTAAGAATATACATGCAATCTGCATTAATAATGTTAAGATTTTGAAACTTGTCTAATAAGAAAGACTGAGACAATCGGATTACAACAATTCCTTCTAAGGAATAGTCAGTATAATTATATATGCACATTGAAAGTTCTAAACATTCTTCCTTTTGGTTGTATGGGAGCCAGTTTAGATTAGTTGGATAAATCAGAGCATTTCTATAATAAGGACTGGTTTGAATGTCGCTTAGTGATGTGTTTTTATAACCATAATGAAGACTGCCTTTTTTATGAAGCAAATATAAGTCTAGGCCTTCCAGATAGTATGCATCAAGACTATTTACCTGAAAATAACTTTCGATAATATTTTGAAAAGAGTATTGGAAATCATCAGTACTCTCATTTGAGATAATAAAATTACGAATTTCAGGATCATCTATTAGGTTTTTTACTTTTGTTTCGAATTGATGCAACGATTGGGATATACCAAGATTTGTTTGACGTATAATGTTCTGGCTATAATTTTCGGCTTGTGCTGAAAATAAAGCAGAATACCTTATTGAGGGAAATATAAATAGAAGGATAGTGATTAATGTGATTGCTATTATGCAGGGAATGATGATTGAACTTTTGAAATCAAGTTGCCATTGTGATTTATTAAGCTTCATATGTCGCCTCCTGTTGTCATGCCTCATCCTATAAGTAGCGAAGCGGATTGTGAATATCCGCTTTGACTTAAATGTATGTGGGTTTTCTAAAATCATTCAATTGTTACGATTATAGTATAAAATACCGTATGCGTCAATGATATAAATAAAAAACAACGAAAATATGCACAAAAATAAAATGGAATACACAAGAAAAACAATCAAAATGTATAAAATAATACGATTTAATCTATATCGTAAGATTTTATAAATTATATGAGTAAGATATTGGATTTTAATTTATAGTTGGGCAAAGTATAATGTACCTATCAGAAAAAAGAACAGCAGGAGGTATTAAGAAGATACAAACATAAAATGTAAGAAAAAGTGAACGTGAACTAGTAGAGAGAAACACAAAAATTATTATTGGGAGGCGTAACCTGAAGAACTTATTAAAAACAACGGTATGTTTCACAACTATGTCTTTGACAGCGATATTATTACCAATGAATGTGATGGCAAATGAAGGAGAGGCCAAAACAATCACCATAGCCTGGACTAATATTATGGAAAGTCAGCAGGAAATATGGGAAAAATACATTTTTGAGCCGTTTGAAGAAAAACATCCTGAAGTAACAATTGATTTTCAGTGTCTGCCGGATCTTCAGAATACAGTTCGAGTTCAGGTTGCAGCAGGAGCAGGCCCTGACATGTTCTATATGGATAGTGTTGATATTCCGGATTATGCTTCTACTAATCGTATTCTTAGTCTTGAGAATTATAGGAAAGAATATAATTTAGATGACAGCATGTATGACTGGGCGATTCGTTCTTGTCTTTACGAAGATGAAATGTATGCGTTACCAGCATCTGTCGAAGCGACTGCAATGACATACAATAAGAATCTTTTGGATCAATTAGGAAAAGATGTTCCTACCAACAGAGAGGAATTTGTGGATGTATGTAATGCGGCTCTGGAAGCTGGTTTGATTCCTGTTTCGTTTGGATATTCCGGGGCAAATCTTTTGCTGACCTGGCCATATGAACATTATCTTACGTGCTATGCAGGCGGAGAGAAGACAGCTCAGCTCTTAAAGGGTGAAATTACATTTGATGATCCGGATATTAAAGGTGCATTTGAGTTATTGAAAGCCGACTGGGATGCAGGGTATATCAATGACAAAAAGAGTGGAGCTATAACAAATGATGAGGCCAGAATATTATTTGCAAATCAGAAGGCGGTATTTAACTATGAAGGACCATGGCTGATTCTGGCAGATGGTGCGGCTAAGACATGGGATTTTGAATGGGGACAGTGTGCAT
>JAUUNJ010000411.1 GCA_030844625.1 Roseburia sp.
AAGCCTCATTATATGGTGCCCCTCCCTCCCTATAATACAGAATGCCGGACATCGCTTCTACCGGCTCATCGTAAGTAGCAGTACCCTCATATAGAATCGTCAGTTTCCCCTTTTTTTCTTTTAAAATATAATAAATGCCATTCCGGATATGCAGCTCCTTCACTCCATCTCCGTCAATATCAGATAAAAAAGTTTCAACATCACTTACATCTTCCCCGAACAAGTCTTCCAGAAAATAAGTTTTTCCATTCTCTTTCATAGCAGGCACTTCCCCATCTAAAAAACGTTGGTACTCTTCCTCTGTGATTTTCTCTGCCACTTTTCTATGTGCAAGAAACACTGCCACTATACCGCCCACGATAAGGAGCATTGCCATGCAGATTTTTTAGCTCTCATCCCCATCATATACAATCATCTCCTTTATTTTATCGTTTGCCCTCTCTCTCAGATTACCATTCTCCTAATATTTCCTACCTCGTCATATCCAGGCTTTTTATCGTCACCAGATTTTCCCCATCCCCATTGTTATAGCTCCATACAACCATATAATCTCCATACCATTCAAAATGAACATCCTTATGTTCTCCATCTTCCTCATACCAGAGCATGCTTTCTTGACCCAAATCATACATTTCCCTCTGCTCTCCAGTTTTCAACACGTTTTTGTATACAATATGATCTTTCAGCAGATAAACATTTCCCTCCCGGTATCCGACGATTCTTGTCCTATTATTTCGCGTATCGTATAGCATACGACTCGTGTCCGTCTCAAGATCGATTTCGACCAGCACTTCTCTCTCTAAATGCTTCTGTGACATCTCAAGCACCTTCGTCCTTCCTATCTCAACTGACAGATAAAGCTTCTCCCCTTCCTTCACAATGCGCTTTGGGAGAAAATTTACCTCCCTAATTCCAAGTTTAAACCATAATATGTTACCAAAATACTCTGGACAAATATCATGCCATTCGTCTTCGCCCGCTCTCCTATATTGAAAATAGTCATCCCGAAACTCAATACTCTCTCCATCTTTATAATACCAGTGTTTATCTACACGCACATCAATCGACAAAGCATTACTTATGGCAACGCTATGATCATCCTGATCTGTCACCGCTATAATATCTCCATCATACGAATAGATGTTCCAGCCATGATAACCAGCAATATCCAATTCGTATCTTCCTGAATCTCCATCGTTTTCTGCCAACTGTTCTACCAGATTGATCCTCTCCCCAAAATCCCCTTCCACCGGCATCAACCACACCTTGTCTTTCCCAAACGCAAGGAATAAATAATTTTCATGAATGTTCAGTCTCGCATCACTCGACATATCCCCCAAAAACTCACACTCATTCGTCGCCTTATTACATCGCCACAACTTATAGCTGCTGTCCATCCCCCCGTTTTTCTGCTCTGTTGTGAAAAATATATAGGTATCCCCCACCGTCCAGCTGCTTGGCATTTCACCATTCCCGTACTTTGTAAACATCTGATCTGTCACAGAGTAAACCCACAAATAACCACAGGAGGAAAACTGCTTACTGCCCGATGCATTATCGTTTAGTTTAATCGTATAGGTATACTCATCTTCTTTTTCTTTTCTGCCACAAGCTATCAGCCCGCCCAGAACACACAGTAACAGTATAATAGCCAGCGTTCTCTTTTTTCCCATACTCACCGCTCCTCCGCCTTTCCATTAATACCTATTACACTAATCGGCTTTGCATCTCCACCTGAGAAACACTGCCACTATACCGCCCACGGCATGATTAAATATACTCTTCTACCAAATCGATATCTTTTGTCATGTCCAAATTAGGAAATTTATCATCCAACTTCCTTAAACATTCAATATATTCTTTACTTTGCAACTGTTCAGACACATCTTCAAAAACTTCACTAATAAAATAAATATCTTCTTCAGAACAATTTTCTAAATATGCAACTGTTTCATTAATATCTTTAGATAAAATATCTATCATTTTATTCCAACAGTTCTGAATACCATAATCATCTTCAATATTTTTACTCTTTCTTTCTGAAATTATATCATCCATTATATTCTTAATCATTATATGCCTCCTTATATTTTATGGTTGCGACGCAGCATCGGGAAATATTGTACTAATACGTCCATTTGTACGAATTACACCAACTCTGACACCATTATAGTTTCCAAATACTGTTACTCCATCAGCCGCATTTACATTTTCTAGTAAATTTCCTATATATGCACCTGCATTAGCTATATCCGATTCACTCCAGCTTTCTGGAAACCATGATTGATTCGTACCAGTTCTCTTTGCTTTAACTTTATGGTCTGGTATATTTCCAATTCTAACACCATTATCATATACTTTTACAATATTGTATTCAAGTCCATTAGCTTCTAAAAACTCAATATTGGCTTGTCCATGTCCTCCGCCCTTCATTTTAGATACAGCACCTGTCTTGGGATTATATGTAAAATCCCCTACAGATGAATGAGTTATTGTTGTATTATCAATAGACTTTAAACCACTCTCTGTAATTTTTTTGATTTCACTGCCTGCCTTAAGGTCATTCCTTAAATTATTCAGCCAGTAGTTATGCTCCTTTGACAGCTTTGGGACTATGACAAGCTGTATTGGGATGGCATCCCCGATGAGGTAGTATATGCCGCTGTCTTCCTGTTCCACTGCCATCTTCCGGTGATTTGTACTCTATGATATTGTACTGCCGGAAGACCCTCCTGATATTCTTTTTGAGCTTTACATGTTTTTCATTTTTGACCAGCACATCGATCTGCATTGGCTTTTTTGAGATGAGATGCTCCCTGCATTGAATTGTTCATCAAAATGGAATCTCCTGCCGAACCCAATATAGACACTCATCCCATAACCGTGAGTTCCATAACGTAAATGGCAGATTCTGTGGTGCAATTCACAGTGTAAATTGGGCAAATATAAGCGTCCTCTCACAAGTCATTCACAGCGTAAATGAAAGAAA
>JAUUNJ010000412.1 GCA_030844625.1 Roseburia sp.
GGTATTCCAAATTCCAAATAAAATCATTATGCAAATAATACACAATAAAAAATTCTTTATTTCGCCTTTATAATAGCAAATTAAGTTGAGAAATTCTAAAACAAAAAGAAGAAAAATGTTAATTATTTTTTGAATCTTCTGATTGGAATATTCAATTTCTTTTTGTTGCTTTTCACAGACATTAAAGATTATCCACATTGCAAATATTATCGTCTCAATTATTCTTATCGGTAAAACAAAATTAATATCTTTAAAAATAAAATACAAGTCATATGTTACACATACCAATAATACAATGTTGATTATTATCATTAATCTGAATATACTATATTCTTCTCTTTCTATCTTCATTTCAACCTCTACTTAACAATTTTATGATTCTTTATTTTAAAATGAGTATACTGTGCTCCACTAGCATTTTCTATATGATATTTCTTAATCCCTCCTTCAATACAAATATCCCTTACTCTGGCAGATACTTCAATTGTCTGTGATTTTCCTTTTTTATTTCTAATTAATATCATTGGTGTAACTTTAAAGAATTCATTTGAACTAGGACTATTAGGTTTGCATTTCCAATTAGGAATATAATTATCTTTTAATGTATTGGTTATTTTCATACCTTGAGGATCGTATGTATATGAGTATCCTCCACTAAATCCTAATGACAAACCATCTTTGTCTGCTCCCAGATTTGCACCAATGGAAACAGTAACTGATTCATCTCCCCCCTTTAACTTTGTAACGTCAACTATTTTTGCCTTAGTACCTTTATACAATCTATTTTGTAATGTGAACTCTTTTATTTTTCTATCTCCAGAACCTGATACAATTGCAGTAGTATAAATTGCATCAAATGTTTTTTCTTTTTTTGAACCAGCATTATAAGCTGTAATTGTCAACGTACATTTCCCTATCTGTTCCCATCCTTTTTCTGCTTTAGATTTCTTTGATACACATTCTGTTTTCCAATTCCATTTAGATTTTCTATAATAATATGTAGTATGACTTGCATCTCCATAACCTTTTCCAATAGTAGATGATGCTTGTAAATTGGCTTTACTTTCATCCGAGAGTTTATCTATTACTACAGTTTCAGTATCTTCATTAATATATTCATAATCTTCATCTGTTAATGTTACATTTTTTAAAGATGCATAATCCTCATCTGATATACGTTCTCCCGAATCTTCTTCAACTGCAATCTCAGCATCGACTGGTGTGTATTCAATGTTGTTACCATTTTTAGTTATTTTATACCCCAGTAATATATCACTTTCTTCACGTTTGGCACTATCATCAAAATAATCTATTACTTGTTCTTCACAATCTCCTGATACAAAAATTGTACCACCATCATCAAGTAATTCTATAATCTCGTCTTTTTTTAGATTATCAAGATTTTCTGATTCGATTACTACAATACCATTACTATCAACTTCACTTAATTCTTTCGAATTAGATACCTCTATAACTACTGTATCTGATACAATTTCTTCAGCCTTTACTGAATAAATATTCGGTATAAGCATAGAAACTACCAATCCATATGCTACTACTTTCTTCCTCATTTTAAAAATCTCCTACTATTTTTTTATTTGTCATAAAATTTATTTAAAATTGCCTCAAGAATATACAAATTAACAGAATAATATTCTTTTTTTTATTCGAATTAAACTAGAAGACTATTACATGAATATTAAAAACTTGATGCTAATATAATAACCTTTTATATTACAAAATGTTTCAGCGTATACCATATTATTCTTGTAATTTAAATAACATCCCGGAATCATGAAATATTATATAAATGATTTTAAATGTCTTTTTCATACCCCCATATAAAAAAGGCATTGAGCATTCCCCCCACTTTTACGGTCTCAAATTATATAAACACTCCAGATTCCGGGACATCATCAACTTTATAGTTCTGTTTTCTCCCCCATTGATTCGAACCAGTGGTCATTCTAGCACATATTCCTCTCTCATTATATTTAATATGCATATTCGTGGCAAATTTCTGCACATTCGGTCATTTTATCCGTCAAGAACTTTACTTCCACAACAAATAACACCCTGCCCTAAAGACAAGGTGTTATTTTATTTTAACTTCTATCATCATAATTAATCTGTCACATTAAATGAAATGACAACCTAACCCTGGATAAAAATTAATAAAAGGAAATATAAACCTTTCCGTTCTCAATTGTTAATTTAACAGATACATCCTGCTCAATTGTTACTTCATTTTCACTTATGTTGACATTTGTAAAGTCTTTGTAAAAAGTCTTTAATTGCTCTATATCACAGGAAATATTCATTATATTATCATACATACCTTCAATATCAAGATACTCTTTCGGAAACGGTATACATATATAATCATCCGAAGATGTTTTCAAATTGATACATTCTGTTTCCATTACATAAATATATCTTTTACGAAATAAGAAACTATTCTGTACTTCCTGTTTAACAGAAAGTACAGTATTATTCTTTGTAATTTTGATTTCCTCATTATTCACTACAAAAATTGCATTTGGATATTGTTTCTCTATACATTCTTTTAACTGTTCCTGATTTAATGAAGATACAAATTTGACTGATGTATATTCATATTCAACTTTTCTATTTTCAAGATTTAATGTAAAATTATCATGAATTTCGTCCGTAGACATTGCAACACTCACTTGCTTATCATTATAATAGAAAAAATATTATATAAAAGCATAATCAGTAATACAATTATAAATATCAGCCCAATTATGACAGGCATTTTGATTTTTTTCGCCTTACCAGACTGACAATTGTTACCAAGAACAATATTATAAATAAGACAAAACAAATTCCTAATAAAATTTCCATATTATTTTCTCCTATTTCTTCATTATAACTGTACTAAATGAACCAAAACCTGATGAAATCAAATTAATACTCACTTCCATAGTTCCTAAAATAAAATGTTCCTACTCTTTTTTCATCACTT
>JAUUNJ010000413.1 GCA_030844625.1 Roseburia sp.
CATAGCTCACAAAGAAAATAATATTTGTTTATACCGTTTTTCTTTCATTTACGTTATGGATGACTTGTGAGAGGACGCTTATATTTGCCCAATTTACGCTGTGAATCGCACCACAGAATCTGCAATTTACGTTATGGAACTCTGGGTTTATAATGATTTTTTTGCAGAACGTATGTTCTATAATAGAGCGGATAGATTTAATTTCAGGTTTACTTTGTAAGAACCTTCTTGCAATATTTATGTGCACCACAATGCGGACATACTAATTTTCGCTTTGTAATTGTATGCGGTCCCATAATATATGACTTCATATCTGGAACAAATCTATTATGACATTCGGGACATTCAAAGGCTCCTGCTTCTCTGTCAAGGACACAGGCAATTGCAACCCCTCCAACTATCACAACAAGCCCTATTCCTATAAGAAGAACTCTAATCCAGTTCTCCATCTCCAGCATTCCAGACAATATAAATAATGGAACTGCCGCTATAATTGTAAGTCCTGCAATCATTGCTGACAGGACAATTTTCTTTTTACTTTCCTGAGTTTCTCTGACTAAATTCACCATATTTTCCTCCGCTTTCTTCAGATACTCTTCTTCAGATACTCTTTCACCAGATAGTAGTTCATTAACTGTTATCTCCAGTTCATTACATAATGGCAACAGCAATGATACTTCTGGAAAACCATTTCCTCTCTCCCATTTTGAAATTGTTTTATCACTGATTGCTAATTTTTCTGAAAGCTGTTTTTGCGTATATCCTTTTCGTTTTCTTTCATCAGCAATAAATTTACCAATCTTGATTTGATCCATCCGTTTTCCTCCTTTCTGGTCTGATTATCCTATGATTTGATCATCAATCACACCCACGCGGCGTAGAATATGGTGAATTTATGCGGTTTCTACGCTCCGTAGAGTGAAATTGGAAAATCAGGGCAAAAAAATCTGATAACACATTATAGCACAAAGTGAATTAGAATGAAGTGGAATTGCAGATGTGGTTATGGTATTATTTTACTATTGACAAATTAATTTTTAGGGAGGTTTATTATGGACAGACCAATAACAACGTTATTTATGCTTATGTCTTTAGATGGAAAGATAAGTCCCGGTGCATCAGATGCTTTAGATGTAGATAAGGATTTTCCAAAAATAGACGGGTTAAAAGAGGGACTGCCTCAGTATTATGAAATCGAGCAGACAACCGACCTTTGGTCTTTTAATACAGGACGCGTGCAGGAAAAGATGGGCGTAAACCAAAAGCCCTATCCCGATAAGACTCCCGTCTCATTTGTCTTATTGGATAACAACCATTTGACCGAACATGGCGTAACATATTTCTGCAAGAAATCACAGGTGTTTGTGCTGATTACATCCAATAAAGATCATCCTGCTTATAACATTCAGGAAAATAATCTCCATATCATTTTTCAGGAAAAACTGTCGCTGAAAGATGCTCTTCATGAATTAAAATCATCGTATGGATGCAACAAATTAACAATCCAAAGCGGTGGAACGGTAAACGGATTATTCCTTCGTGCGAAGTTGTTTGATTATATCGATGTCGTTGTGGCTCCGGTGCTGATCGGCGGTAAAGAAACCGCTTCCTTAATAGATGGCAGTTCCATTCTTTCAGAAAATGAATTATCTGAGCTGGGTGTCCTGAAACTCATTGATTGCACAGTTTTAAATGACTCATATATCAGAGTTCGATATCAAGTGATCAACTGATAATGCCAGTTTACCTGAACACCAGTTACTACGAGTTTCATAACGTAAATTACAGATGTGGTTATGGTAGAATTTTGGTATTAACGAATTTAGCAAAGCGGAGTTGACCAAAGGAGTTGAAATGACATGAAAAAGAAAATGATTATGTTACTATCTGCAATGGTAATCTGTTTGATTGGCATTATTGTGTGGTACAATGTTTCTCTTAACTTGACGGATTTAGCTCCTGATGAAGTCATGGAAATTGTTGTTTTTAATGGCAATAGTGGAGAAACAACACATATTACTGATGAACAGCAGATTCAGCATATTATACAAAATTTGAATGATGTCACAGTGAAAAAGTGGAAACCGTCTGTTGGATATACGGGATATAGTTTCAAAATAACCATTTATTTATCTGACGGAAACGAGGCAGATGGATGGAATAATTTTATTATTAATTCAGCGGATACAATTAGAAAAGATCCGTTTTTTTATTCTGTTGTAACAGGAAAGATTGATTACAATTATATTAAAAGTATTGTAAAATAATCAACTTCCAGTTTAACTTATGAACTGCCGCTCGTAACACCACCTGCAAGCGGCAGTTCAAAACCTAAACTCTGTTTTACTCTTCGACCGTCCCATCGACTTCTGCTTTTTCAAGCGCATTCTCCACCGCATTTAAAAGCATAACCGTTGTATACTGATTGTCTGCCTGATAGGATATATTTTCCACCGACTGTGTTTTGATGATCTGGTCTGACACTTCTTCTAACGCAGGCTCCACCAACGGATACATTGTCGTCACTGTCTCATTCAGATTCACAAGAGAGATTGAATTGATCCGGTTCTCATCTACAATCACCTGCACATCCAAAGTGCTGTCACGAAAGAGTATGGAAGATGTATAGACTCCTGCCACATATTTCATTGTCTCCACAGATTTATCTTTTTCTTTTTTTGGTAAAAACATAAAAAGCAGCAACATGATCAGCAGAATTCCTAATCCCACAAAAATTGCTGTATAAATGAGTTCTTTCATATGAAGGACTACGATTTTTGTCTTTGCACTCATTGATGTATCTCCTGCCACTGATTATTACATTGTATGCCGCATTTCAAATATCATGCAATTTTCCTGATAAAATTTCATATAAAAGTTATGCAAAAGTTTTTTCTGTTTTTTGTAAAAAAGTTGTTGACAAAGTTCTTATCTCATAGTATTATATCAAATGTGTCTGGCACACGACAGAACACAAAAG
>JAUUNJ010000414.1 GCA_030844625.1 Roseburia sp.
AAATCCATAAGCAGATAGGTTCTCTGTCTTGCCTGCGCATTCTCATAAGTGATATCATGATTCCTCATATCATGTCCGATCTGTTTTAAATGCAGTTCCACTGCTTCTGAAATATCAACCTCTTTAAAGCTGCATCCAAGTGTTCGAATCATTGACACCGCATTCGTATAGGTTCTATCCGTTGTTCCAAATCCCGGCATCGTTACTGCCACGATACCTTTACGGTCAAGTCCCAACATATCAAAAGCCCTTACGGTAACCAAAAGTGCCAGCGTGGAATCCAGTCCGCCCGAGATACCCACCACTGCACATTTACAATTGGTGTGTTCAAGACGCTTTTTCAGCCCCATTGTCTGTATTGCCAGTATTTCTTCACATCTCTTGTCTTTCTCCAACTCATTCGCCGGGACAAATGGCGCCTTGTCAATTTTTCTGGAAAATCTGGAACGCAATGGTTCTAATTCAATATAGATTTCGTCATATTCTTTGTCCTGAACCGGCTGGAATGTAGACATTCTCTGCCTTTCAGCTGCGAGCCTGTCCAAATCAATATCTGCATATATAATCTCATTCTGAAATCTTTCTGCCTCTGCCAAAATGTTTCCATTTTCTGCAATCAGATTATGGGCAGCAAAAACCAGATCTGTGGATGACTCTCCTTCACCTGCATCTGCATATACATAAGCCGTCAAGGTTCTTGCCGACTGACTTGATACAAGATTTCTTCTATATATATCTTTTCCTGTGGTCTCATCACTTGCCGAAAGATTAGCAATCACTGTAGCTCCTGCCAGAGCATGACCGGTACTTGGTGGATTCGGAACCCACAAATCCTCACAAATTTCGATTGCGAAATTAAAATTTTTAATTTTTTCACATCGAAACAAAAGATTTACTCCAAATGGAAAATCATCATCAAACTCCCACTCATCATCATATTCTTCATCATCATATACATTATCATATCTTTCGTTCAGAGATACGGTATAGTAGGAACGCCCTGTGATTTCCTCCTTTTCATTTTTATCTGCCTCATCAACTCCCAGAGAAATGTATTTACTATCTATATCCTTTCCCGACGCAAAATGTCTCGCTTCATAAAACTCTGAATAGTTTGGAATATGTGACTTTGGCACCATTCCCATGATTTCACCATCATACACTACTGCTGCCACATTATATAGCTTGCCTTCAAACACAAAAGGCAATCCAACTATTGCCACCAATTCCATTCCCTCACTGTGATCCGCTATTGTCTTCAATTTGCACTTTGCCATATCAATCATGGAACTTTGCCAGAACAAATCACTGCATGTATACCCGGTAATACATAGTTCGGGAAATACTACGAACTGTGCACCTTTCTTGTATACTTCATCCATAATTCTACAAATCTCCGAAGCATTGTGTCCACAATCTCCTACCTTTATTTTCGGTGTTGCCGCAGCAACTTTTATAAAGCCATTGTTCATATTTTGTCACCTCATGTATTCTCAATCCTTTCATTTCATTGTATCAGTTTCTCCAGACATAGTAAAGGACCAGCCCATGCTGATCCTAAATATTTGTACTGTTTTATCATGTACTTATGAATGTATTATAACCAAGAATTCTCAGTTTCTGCTCCATTGCCACCGCATTATCCAGATTTTCAAAGTTTCCCACCTGAACCTTATGCAAATCATCTTCCAGAAGAATCTTTACCGGAAATCCCTGATTTTTAAGTTGCAATGCCAAATTACCTGCAAGCTGCTGATTTCTGAATGCGCCTACCTGAATACTGTATTCATCCTGATTTGTAGCTCTGATTCCCTGATTATCCAAGGTATCAATAATTGCATCTGCAATTGCCTGAGCGGTTTCCTCAAAGTGCTCATCATAAAGATGATTGTCTATATCGGAATTAATAAATCCCGCCTCAATTAAAACTGCCGGCATTTTTGTACGTTTCAAAACTACAAGATTAGGTCTTTCCACAACACCTTTATCCTCAAAACCTAATGCCACCAAATTTTGATTAATATTTCTTGCCAGTTCAGCCTTCAATCCCTGATCATTATAAACTAATGTCTGTACGCCGTTATACATATTAGGTACAGGCGAAGAATTCCTATGGAAAGAAACAAACAAATCTCCACCCGCATTATTGGCAATGGTTGCTTTTTCAAAAGGTGTATCATATACATCCGTAGTCCGTGTGTATTCTACATCAAACCCTGCATTTTGCAGTAATTGTCCCACGGCCATGGCTAACCCCAAAGCGTCATCCTTTTCCTGTCTGCCATTATAAGTTGCTCCAGGGTCTGAACCTCCATGTCCCGGGTCTAAAATTATTCTATAAGCCATATTTACCTGTTATTATCTTTATCATAATATCATATGCTTACAAAATAAAATAAATTACACTATCTTAACTACTTTTTAGTTGTCGCATTATTATTGTTGTTGTTATCAATCATATCATCAGCATCACTTTCCAGATCATCTACTCCATCTTCGATGTCATCCCCGATATCATCAATAACACCATTATTATCATTATCTGTGGTGTCATTCATGATTCCTGAATTCCCACCATTGGTTGTAGTATTGTTTTCTGTTGTTGTTTCCATGGCTGTTGTCTCTTCTACATCATTATTGCCACAGGCTGCAAAAGAAAATGCTACCACTACTAATGTTAATGCTAATAAGTAATTTCTTAATGTTTTCATAATAAAATCCTCCAAATTGTTCTATTACTTTTATTCGGCATATCTTTATTGTTGACGAAAAAACTAATTTTATTCTTTATTTAAAACAATTTGATTTTTTATTAAAAAACAAATTTTAATAATACAAAAACACCTCTGAAAAAATCCAGAGGCATTTTGCTTTACTATTTATTTTTAGTCAATTACATCAGCCATGTTATACATTCCGCTCTCTTTTCCTGCCAAAAACTTTGCTGCATCAATTGCACCCTTTGCAAAAATGGCT
>JAUUNJ010000415.1 GCA_030844625.1 Roseburia sp.
TATATCTAATTAATAATGATAAGACCCATAATCATTATGATCTTCTGGCGGTATTAAAGAAATTAGCCTCTTTAACAGGACGATTTAGTATAGAAAAGATTTGCGTTTTTACTAGGTATAATTATGATATTAGTAATTTTAATGTAAAGGAAAAGCTTAGTGGATTGGCAAAATTAGCAAAAAATGCGAAGGGCAAAGCATCAGCTTGGACTTGTATAAATACTATAAAAAAATTTGATTTAGGTGGGGGCGTATATATGACAATATTGCCTGCCATCACGAAATTTAACAATGGTCAACCAGATGATGATGTGAATAATTCTACTTTAATGGTGGTAATTAAAGACCAAACTAAGGGGACAAATAAGACAGGAAATTTTAAAATAGATATTACATCAGATCTTAAAGTCAATACAAAAGCAGGTAAGAAAGAAGGAGTAGAAAAACTGTTGGAAAAAGACAGCAAAGGAAATTATGTTTATAAGAACTATTTAAACGAATTGGCAAAAAAAGGGTTTGAAGAATTAATTTTTAAAATGCCGCACCATGGTGTTTTTGGTTATACAGCATACCAAAAGAGTACATTTAAGAATTTGTTTACAGTATTAGAGCCGACAGTTGTTGTTGGAACAGGATGGACAGTAGATGGGCGACAGAATTCATATAAAAATTGTCGTAGCTTTATTAACACATTAAATAATGGAGGGGATTATCAAGGACCTTTTATTGAAATTCAAAAAACATTTAACAATATATCATATGTGTATTAAGATAAAAAAGTATGTCATATGTTAATAAAAATAGGGATATTTGTCAAGCATGAGAGTATCCTTATATTAGAAACAGTTGTGGGCTATTGCCCACAACTGTTTTTGGCTAAGTATGGATTTACTGAAACGAAAGTTAATTAATTTTACTGTTCTCTTTCAACTTCGGTCCCAGTGGGTCCCAAGTTATATGCACCAGCATTTTCAAAGGGATTGGGACGCTTTCCCAACTTTACAGGAGGTAAGTTATTTTTATGCAGATATTACTCTCATGAATATATATCCTGAGTGGCTGAAATATAAAGCGGCGCAAACGAATTCGGCATCTTATATTCCTATGTTCATCTCTCCATTCTGTATAAAAGAATAGAGCCGACAAACTGTGAGATGATATACTCACTGTTCATCGACTCTGCATTTGTGGGTCTGGCTCTTCGATGATTTTATTTGCTTTTTTCGTTAAACGGGAATTTGCTTCGTTCCCTCTGGAATGTTTTATTTCGCTTATTAAGAGCACAACGCCGTATAAACCGCAAACTAAAAGAATGGTATCTTCATAAGCACTAAAAATTATGGATTTTATCCCTGTCAACTGATGGGGTTAAAATCACACATCCATTTATAAAATATTCCACGAAAGAAAAAGCAGCAGAGCATTATATCCTGCCGCCTGTCTTAAACACATTTTTGAATTTTCTCCTTATCTGATTTTATTCATTATGCATAAATAAAAATAGAAGCAGTGCAGTCTGTTTACAAAATGTTGTAATATAGTGATATATAATCATCTTGCTCTTGAAAAGAAGTCCTAAAAATGTTATCTTTATAAGTAATAAAAAAAATAAAAGGAGAATGAAAAAATGAGAAATTTATTCAAAAAGTTTACGGCTGTTACATTGTCATTGACATTGGCAGTTGGAATGACAGGTGTTGTTACAGCAGCTGTTGCAACAGGTACAGATGTTTCTGCCGGCAAGAGCTGGGCATCATATTCAATTCACACAAGAGAAGATAAAGGTGAGTGGGAAGATGCATTAAAGAAAGCAGGACAGTTCTATGCAACATCTATAACAAAGGACAGCAAATTAGATGCTTACAAAGCATATGGTGAGAATGCAAAGATTTCAACTCAGACAGCTTCAAGTTTTACTATGGACATTACTAGTACAGGCTGGAGTGCTAACTGGACACCTATGGGAACAGTTGGCCAGTCAAATCCTTGGGGAGTTACAGCTACAAAGGTAGTTAGTGTCGAGAGAGGACGTTATTATACAATTGCTTTCAAGATTAAGAGTACTCTCTCAAATGAAATCACAGAGACAAAAGAAAGAGCTGATGGTACTGCATATAATGAAGGAACAGGTAAATACAACTATCTTAAACACATTCATTTTAAAGCTTTTGATGATAAGGATGAAGATGGTGCTGCTTTAACATTAACAGGTCTTAAGGCAACAATTGGTGGAAAGAATGTATTGGAGACAGACAAAACAAAGCTTAGTGATTTTTCTTCATTTATCGCACTTGACAGCAAGAACACAGCAGATGAAGGTTGGGTTACAGTTTCTGCTTCCGTTTTGGTTCCGTCAGAAAAGGCAGATTATCAGGGAACAGCATCAAATCCTACAATGGGAATCAAGTTTGCGTTTGGTGCATTCTTAAAAGAATACATAAACGAAAATAATATGTCCGGTACAATTCAGGTAAAAGACTTTACAGTGAAAGCCGGTGCGAAAGTTCAGAAGCCAGCTAAGGTAAAAGGCTTAAAAGTGACTGCAAAGAAGAAAGCTATGGTTGTTAAATTTAAGAAAGCAAGCAAAGCTAAAAAGTATCAGGTACAGTACTCATTAAAGAAGAACTTTAAGGGTGCTAAGACAAAGACAACTTCAAAGAAAAAGATTACAATTAAGAAGTTAAAAGCAGGTAAGAAATATTATGTCAGAGTTAGAGCTTTCTACACAACCAGTGGAAGCAAAGTATACGGTGCTTATTCAGCTAAGAAGGCTGTAAAGATTAAAAAATAGTCAGTTTTTAAATAATTTATAGGTTTTACCAATAATAATTATTTATATGAAACTGTGTCTGCAATTCATTAAATAATAGCATTATATGACACAGAGCATAAAAACAAAAAGTCGACCAGAGTTCTATCTGTTCGATTTTTTGTTTTTATTTAAAATCGCTTTGGACTTAAT
>JAUUNJ010000416.1 GCA_030844625.1 Roseburia sp.
ATACGAATCCGTACACTTACCAGAGACCAAAGATCACGCCGTTACCGAATGAGACCGCCTTAACCGTTCCGGGAGGAACGAGGGTGGCAGTGGTGCCAAACGGGACAGCGCCAGCCTTGAATCTGCCATACCTTTCGGGGCAGTATACCGAATATCCGGCAGCAGTGCAGGGATGGGCACAGCAGGCTTTGCCGGGATGTTGAAGCAACAATAACTAGGATTGATGAATTGAAAGACATAAGAAAATTAAATCCCGAAAGCTTTACAAAAGAAATGAAAAAAGAATTACAAGAATGTGAGAATAGGTTACATAATTATCAGCGTTCTCAAGAAATGAACAATACCCTCAATGAGGCTGGAATAGAAGATTCTATTGAAAACAATCAAATGATTGTTGAAAATCTTTTGGATGCGGCAAAAGAGGTCACAGATGGAAATACAGAAATTATAAGTTACATTGAGGGGGTGAATGGTAAAGTACAAGTAGTTAGTAGGTGGAAAATACTACCTGATGGAACACCGTATTTAGCGACCGTCATATTAAAGCCTATGAAGTAGAAGGGAAACAAGATGGAAGAATATGAATATTTAGAGAATTTAAATAGTGAGGAACTTGCTAAGATTATTGATCAAATGCTTGATTTTGAGGAAACAACAAAGGCACTTATGATTCTTGAAGAAAAGGATTCACAGAAAGCCTTAGAACTTGGAAAAGATATTATTAAAAATAATAAAGGGGATGATTATCTACAAGCAACAGTTTGGAATGTTTTCTTTTTTGACAATCAAAAGGACATGATAGATGTAATAGATAAAAGAAAAGAAGAAATAGGGAAAATACTATTAGATGAAATAATTATTGATTTGACAAAGAACAAGGTTGCTATCAGTAAAGATTTTTTAGAGAAGCTTAGAAGGACTTATGCGGCTATTGATAATAAAATGAATATGCGTTGTAAATATGAAGAGTTTTTAGAATATGGTGAGAATGAAAAATAGTTTGGTTAAACTCTAAAGTACAGTCAAGGAAGTAGACAAAAAAGTGAAAAAATAATCAGGAACAGCCTTACATATTCTGCTCCTGATAGAAAGCTTCTGCTTCGTTTGGAGTAAGTATATGGAGTGTGGTCGTTTTGAATTATAGTATCCTTCTATGTATTCAAATATGGACAGTTGTAACTCCTGTAGAGAATGATAGCATTTACGGTTGGTTTCCTCTTTCTTTAGATATTTGAAAAAGTATTCGTAACAGGTATTGTGGCTGGAGTTTCCCTGCGTGGAACAGTAGAAAAGCGGGAGAAGGAATCGGTGTACCTGAAACTGGACATTGACGGAGCAGACGGGAAAGCGCAGCCTTGAAGCAGCCATACCTTCCGGGGCAGTATACTGAATATCCGGCAGCGGTGCAGGGATGGGCACAGCAGGCTTTGCCGGGAGGGAGAAATGCTGCAGATGTAATACAATTATCTAAAAATAGTATTCAACATATTAAGAAGCATACATTTGAGGGAATGTCAGAACAAGCAAAGTATTTAACTGACGAACAGTTAGCCGACAAATTAGCTAATACACCATTTTTTAATAAAAACTGGTCTCAGGATGAAGTTGTAAAGTATACACAAGAGGCATACAATACATTACGAAGTCAAGCTAAAACTGGTATACATTCAGTAGAGATAAATGGAGAAATTATAAATGTTTTTATAAAGGATGACGGAACATTTGATACTGCGTATGGTGTATATCAGTATACGGTAGACGATTTTAGATAGGAGATACATATGTTTGAATTATATTACAGAGTAGTTCATAGTGAGTATGATGATTTTGTAGGGCAAAATGGTTTTTTTCAAATTAAGTGTAATGAGTGTAAATATGGAGAAATATATCCTAAAGAGCTGGAAACAGTTATGGATAAAGTTTCACTATATGATTGGTTTGAAAGGTTGGCAAGGGTTATTAAATATTTGTCATTAAAAGATTATGTTGCGCTTAGTGATGTTGAATCATATAATACATGGATTGAATTTAGAAAAACAAATGAAGAAGTAATGGTAAGCATTGTAAAGGCAGAGAAGGAAGAAGGTTCTCATGATATTGAGTTCAACCTGAAAGAGCCTATTGCAGGAGAATGGGAAAAACAAGTGATTCGTTACAGTCAACTAAAAACTGAGATAATTGAAAAGTTAGGAGAATATGTAGAGTTTATTACAATTAGTAACACGGAGCATCCAGAGATTGAAAAAATAGACGAGCTCCTTAAAGGTTTTCAAAAATGTGACTTTTAAGAAATAGCAAGCTTTTTATGTCTATAGAGCCTGCCGACTTGCAACTATTTAAATATTACCGCAGTTGCAGATTTTTTTATGGAAATAAAGCCGGGAGAGCACGGAAAGGTGACGCTCCGGGGGTATCTGGCGGGAATGCCGGACATCAGAAGGCTGCAGGAGGAAGCGGTCAGGATTACGGTACAGGAGGACGGTGACAACCGTGAGCAGGTATTGTTCCGGGGGATTATCCAGAGTGTGCACACGTTTGTGGAGAACGGGGTGTGCCAGGTAATGTGTCCGGCAGCGGGCTTTCCGTGGAAACAGGAGTCCCGGTCATAGCGAGTTGATGAAAGAGAGCAATCATACTATTGATAAAAAAGTACAGAAATTGTTAGCTTTATTACTTGGAATCTATCAAAAAGGTGTGGTCAAGGAAGTTATTTTGGGATATGAGCCTGCAGATGATGATATGATGATATTAAGGGTAGCCCGAAAACAAATAGAAATGTTAAACGAGAATGTTTTTAATTCTCGGTGGGCATGTAGTGTTTATAATTTTGCAAAACATATGAAACTTTAGGGGTTGCGAGAGAGGGGGCTGGGTATTACTACCGCACAACTTGAAGCATCAGCCGGAGCGCTGACCGCCGGGGCAGTATACCGAATATCCGGCAGCGGCGCA